>JAILJL010000195.1 GCA_024694785.1 Lachnospiraceae bacterium | reverse complement strand
TGTTCATCGGCTATTTTCTTGATCTCATCTATCTTACCCGGGAATCCGTACAGATGCGCAACTACAATAAGCTTAACATCCGGGTACATCTCGAATGCTTTATTAAGTGCGACAGGATCCATATTCCAGGTGTCATATTCCGTATCGATGAATACCGGTTCGCCGTCTTCATATACTACAGGGTTAACCGTTGCATCGAATGTCATGTCGGAGCAGAATACTTTCTTGCCGTGTAATAAGCCTTGGCCCTGCTTTGGCTGGCCGTATAATTTAAGTGCGGCAAGTCTTATTGCCATATGAAGGGCTGCGGTGCCGCATGATAAGCCTACCGCGTAATTTACGCCCATTTTCTCGGCTACGGTCTTCTCGAGTTCGTTAATGTTCTCGCCTGCTGTTGTAATCCAGTTAGTCTCGAATGCTTTCTTGATGTATTCTAATTCTTCGCCATGCATGTATGGACTTGCTAATAATACTTTCTTCTTGAATGGTTCCATGTACTTTATCTCCATGTGTCATGTAATGCCTTAAGTAACCGGTTTATGCCTAAAGGGCATAATATTCCTATTTAACAATATGAGTGTAACATATATTAGAAGGAATAGCAAGAGGAAGTTTCAGAACGCTCCAAAGAAATTGTGGAATTATATAAATAATTCGCTACGCATGTATGGAATTTTCGAATAGCTGCCCGGAAGGGAAGAAAGAAAAATAGCGCAGCTTACGCCGCGCTACTATGTCTTATATCACTTCGATCTATTACCAATAATTAAATCATAATATTATTATCGAACACCAGTTCCTTTTTCTTTCAATATATGCTATACTTATTAGTGAAGAAGTACCCATGACGAGGTGGATTACTCCCGGTGATACTAGTTATTGAAGGGAGGTGGTGCATATGACCGATTATGAAATCATTTCGATAGTCATTGCGATTATCGGCATAATGATATCCTCTGATTTATTACTCATTGCACTTCTGAACTTTCTCAATAAGAGAAACAACCGGAAGAAATAAAATGTCCCTCTCGTCTGCATACGGGAGGGACTGTGCTATTATAAGCATCTAAGCTCTTCGGGAGCATCCACTAAGGAGTGGGTGCTTCTTCTTACTTATGATGATAGCACCATCCGATTATATTTGCAAGGCATACTAACAAATATAACACTTCAATCACATATTCATCCGCTGCCCGCCCGGGCAGACTTACTCTTACATCCGCTTGATTACATCTTCTCATCTGGTGACGGAATGTCAAGGTTGCGAAGCACCGCGTAAGCGGCTTGGGCTTGACATTGCAGAGACAGATGATATGATCTGCGAAGCGGATGGAAGAAAGAAAAATAGCGCAGCTTTCGCCGCGCTACTATGTCTTATATCTTATATCACTTCAATCTATTACCAATAATTAAATCATAATAGTATTATCGAACGCCCGTTCCCTTTTCGTCCAATATATGCTATAATTATTAGTGAAGAAGTACCCATGACGAGGTGGCATCCTCCCGGCAATACTAGTTATTGAATGGAGGTGATACTTATGACAGCCTATGAAATCATTATGGTTTGCCTTGCGGTTATCAGCTTGCTGATTTCCTCTTGTGCGCTGTTATTAGCTCTTATTACTTTCCTTGGCAAATTATTTGACAAGAAGCAATAAATAAAATGTCTCTCTCGTCGGCACACGAGAGAGACTAAACTAAAAGTTATCTCATCGGGAGCATCCACTAAGGAGTGGGTGCTTCTTCTTATCTATGATAATATCACCATTCGCCCATATTTGCAAGGTATCCACACAGATTTAACATATCTGCCTTTATTACACTTCCCCATATATCTTGCCGGGTTTTAGCCATATTCCGTTCGGTACCTGCTCGCCTTTTAAGACGATGGCTCCGTTATCGATTCTACCGAAGTCACCAAGCTTTGCTTCTGCGTTAACGAGGCCGTTTGCCTGGACTAAGCAGAAGTTACCGACCGTTGCTGCGCCAACGTTGCCCTGTGCAAATATCATAGTACCCACTCCGAACTTTGCCTTAGCGGATACAACCGCATCGGGCGAGATAATCGTCGGTACGAAGAATCCGTTTTCTATGAGTAACTTCGCGTATTTCTCTCTTATCGCATTGTCACCGATTGCCACGAATGCACACGGGTAGCGGAATTTATAATTTGCCGCATCACTGCACTTACCCAATACGTCTGGTGCTTCGACGTAGTCATCGAGGAAAGCTATCTCGTTAAATAACTTAAGCTTCTCCAATTCCTCTTTAACTTCGCGTCCGTAACTTCCGGCGCCTAGGATTACTATGTTAAGCCTCGCCGCGGTATATATATCCTTAGGGTCACGTCCCATGACCATGTCGCGTTTTGCTATCGCATCTTCGCGCGTATCTGCAAAGACGGAACCGTACATAGTCTTGCCGGTTGCACTTTTACCCTTGATATAACGGGCTTCCCATTTGCCATTCTTTCTATGATATACTCGATCCGACATTAATCGTTCCTTTCGTTGCTACCTACGTGATTACAAAGTAAGCGTACCATATGATAAAGCAAACATCAAGCTTATGGACCTATTATCCGCATATCCCTTCTCTAAGCTCCGTAAGGCTTCCTCGTACCATCTTATTGACGAATTCTGCAACTTCCGCGCGACTATACTTATCGTATCCGGAAACGACCACACGCATTAAGCCGTTGGATAGATGTATATACAGCATCTCAAGCTCTGTATCGGTTGCGTTGGGCAATTGCTTCTTCCAGGCTACGATACTTCTATCCTTTGCATTCTCTATCATCTTATTAAGTATCGTTGTGCTGCTGCCGTTAAGTATAAGCGTGCGGCAGGCCTTCTCGTTATTATCAACCATCTCATAGATTCCCGCGATCAAGGCATTTAAATTAGACGCTTCAATTCCGGAGAGCGCTTTTTCAAAGTCTGACAGGATCTCGTCCTCGATCGCTTCCATAAGCGCGAAGCAATCGCTATAATGCGCGTAAAAGGTCGATCTGTTTAATTCCGCCATCTCGCACACTTCCTTGACCGTAATCTTATTTATAGGCTTCTTTGCCAATAATTTAATGAATGACTCCTTCAATATATGTTCCGTGTATCTTACTCTTGCATCTATTTTCTTCATACCCTTTTCCTCTCTTTACCGGACAATTATCACCTTAATGACGAAGTCTGCAACACGAACCGCCAAAACGTTGTGCTTCCTACATCCCGCAATTCTTTGATGGTTGTTAACCTCGCATAATTGAAATTATAATGGTTAAATGAAAGATAATCAACACGTGTCTTTCATTTAGGGGAGGTACCAAATGTACAATAAGTATCTTATAACGGGAGCAACCGGCTTCCTTGGACGGGCAATTATCGATGCGCTTATCCAATATGATGGAACTCTAAGAATATACGCCTTTGTGCAAAATAACGATCCGTTCGTGAAGAAGCTACCACCTAACGTCTCCGTAATATACGGGGATATCTGCGATGATACTACACTTAATCACTTATTCTCCTATGCAGATAGTCATACTTGCGTAATCCATTCCGCCGGTATGGTTTCGGTTGCTTCCAATCCGGGATACAAGCTCTACTCGGTCAATGTTGGCGGCACCGCCGGTATCATCAGTCATTGTGAGAAATCCGGTGTCGGTAAGCTTATCTATGTGAGCTCTGTACATGCTCTCCCCGAAAAGCCTCCTGGCGATACAATCACGGAAGACGCCGTGTTATCCCCGGATTCGGTGCATGGCCATTATGCTCGTACCAAGGCTATCGCAACCAATCTGGTTCTTGATGCGTCTTCCCGTGGTCTTAACACAAATATTGTGTTTCCATCGGGTATTATTGGACCCGGCGACTATGGAAAAGGCAACATAACTTCTATGTTGCTTTCTTTCCTTGCCGGTAACCTTCCTCTTGCAATAAGAGGGCGATACGACTTCGTCGATGTTCGCGACGTCGCGGCGGGAATCGTATCCTGCATAGAATACGGTGCTCACGGAGGTACATACATTCTCTCCGGTCATACAATCAGCATTAAGAATATATTGGATATAGCCAATAGCGCTCTTGGCCTTCATTATCGGCCGATCTATCTGCCGATAGGTCTTGCGCGCCTTGCGGCTTCAACATATGAAAAAAGAAGCCTCCAGAAGGGGCTTCCTAATTTCTTCACGCCTTATTCCGTATCCGTGCTTAAGTCAAACTGCGCCTTCAGTCACGCACGCGCTTCTACCGACCTTGGATACACTCCGCGGCCTGCTGAAGAAAGCATCCGGGATATGGTCTACTGGGTAAATTCTCACGCCTCTTCTTATCGACCTCTATCCACTCATCAAGTGTAAGGGGCACATAATCAGAGAACATGCAAAAGCAGTTAATCATCTGACACGGTACGGTAACTTCACGCTCGAGGGTATCCATGTATCGTGTCTTTGCTTTAACTTCGTTAATATAATTATTGATAAGAATCTCGTCATATGTATTATGCACGTGCCCATAGAGCATATACGTCTTGCCGCCGCCATCGCCGTCAAAATGATACTGCCCGTTATAACACATAATCGGGTAATGCGAGAGGATTATGCGGCGCTTATTATCCTTAAGCTCCTTATAATTCTCAATCCATTTAAAAGCGCTTCTATCGAAACTTCTTCGCTCGATGTATTTGTCGTGATTGCCGACGATCAGATACTTACGGCCTTTAAGCCGCGCAAGTATCTCGTTGACTTCTTTCCCTGTCGTAGATATGCAGAAATCCCCGAGTATCACAACTTCGTCATTGCTTCTTACCCTGGAATTCCACTTATCTATCATATATTGATTCATCTCTTCCGTCGACGAGAATCCACGACAATCCATATGGTCGTTAAGATTCCCGTGACAAAAGTGCGGATCCGCTATATAATATCTCATTTAATAACCTCAACTATCCTGCCCCCGCCTACGACCACGTCCTCGTCATACATAACGACCGCCTGGCCCGTCGTAATCGCGCGCTGAGGCTCGTTGAATATAATCTTAATCCGGCCGTCAGGCAGTGGATACACGGTCGCCTTCTGCTCCGGCTGGCGGTATCTTGTCTTGGCGCGCACTGCTTTAGGCTTATCCAGGCCTTCAACCGACATCCAGTTAACTTCATCCGCAATTAAAGTATCCGCATAAAGATCTTCCTCTGCGCCAAGGTATACGACATTCTTCTTAATATCCTTATCGATAACGTATAACGGCGCTTCTGCGGCAATGCCGAGACCCTTTCGCTGTCCTATCGTATAATGCATGAATCCCTTGTGCTCGCCTCTTATATTCCCGTCTTTATCGATAAAAGCTCCTGTGCCCGGTATCTTTCTATCGGTATGTGTCTCAATGTAATCCGCATAGTCTCCGTCTACAACAAAGCATAATTCCTGCGAATCAGGCTTATTCTCGACACCAAGGCCTGCTGCTGCTGC
>JAILJL010000193.1 GCA_024694785.1 Lachnospiraceae bacterium | reverse complement strand
CAAAGCTTATTGAATCAACAAATTGTGGACACGGTGGAAAAATAACACAACATAATGTTAAAAATGTGGAAAACCCCCTTGTCTTTTTTATAATATTCTTTATAATAGATAAGGAGATAGTATATCTATATTTTGTGGTGAAAGGAGTACGCCTAATGATTAAGTCGGGAATTTATGATTATATCGACGTGTTGGATAAAGCTGCAGATGCCAGCTATTTGAGAAATGAAGTTCTCGCAAATAATATCGCCAATCAGGATACTCCGGGTTACAAGAGAAAGGATGTTGATTTCGAATCCGTTCTCAATCGTGAACTGGGCAAGAGCAAGTATATCTATCTGGATGATAAGATTAAAGAAGTTAACCTGGGAAGACTGGGTTCCGTGTCATCTAAGATCGACGGTGAGGCCTATGGATTCTCCTACAGGCTTGATCGCAACAATGTAGATCCTGAGACGGAACAGGTAGAATTGGCTGCCAATCAGCTTGTATATAAGGGTCTTATACAGAGTATGGGTCAGGAATTCAATCGTATCAAATCAGTAATCAAATAGTAGATTCATCCTTATAAGGAGGTAATATATGTCAGTATTTCAGTCGCTTAACATATCGGCATCCGGCTTGACGGCACAGCGATTCCGCTCCGATGTAATAGCCGAGAATATTGCCAATGTCAATACAACAAGAACTGCAGATGGAACACCTTACAGAAGGCAGGTTGTTACATTTACCGAGAAGGATACGCTGCCTTTTAAGCATCATCTTGCAAGAACCAGATATGGTGCAATAGGTAACGGAGTTAAGGTGTATTCCCTTACGGAAGATTATGAGTCCGATTTTATTATGACTTATGATCCTTCTCATCCTGATGCGGACGAGAATGGTTATGTATCATATCCTAATGTTAATATCGTTACAGAGATGACGAACCTTATTGATACAAGCCGTTCTTACGAAGCAAATGCAACGGCTTTTGAGGCAAGCAAATCAATCCTTTCGACAGGACTTACCCTCGGACAGAGCTAGGAGGAATAATAAATGGATGCATTAAATGCACTTAGAGGCATATCCAATGAATATAATAAAATGAGCGCCGAGAAGATCAGCGAAGCGCGTGATAACAGTTTCGCGACAATCTTCCAGTCAGCCAAGGATATGCTGCAGGAGACAAGTGATTTGCAGAACAAAGCCGAGGAGCAGGAGATAAAGTTTGCACTTGGCCTTTCGAATAATACACATGATTTACAGATAGCACAAGAGAAGGCCGATATTGCATTGCAGTATACCGTTGCGGTAAGGGATAAAGTAATAGAAGCATACAAGGAATTAATGAATATAGCTGTCTCATTTCATAAAGAAATTAGACAGCGTATATAACCACATATCACGCAGTGATATGTGTCCTACGAAGTAGGATTCACGAGCAATTTCCCTAATTGCGAGTGAAGTTGATCGTGTAATTTGTTTATTTTAAGAATCAGGAGTGGTTATCATGCCGGAGAGAATCAAACAAATACTGGACAAAATTGTAGAATGGTGGAAGAAATTCACGAGAAAGCAGCAGATCGTCATTGTCGGTATATCCGCAACAGTTGTGCTGTGTCTCGCGATACTTGGCGTTGTTATCTCGAAACCTAAGATGATAACGCTCGTTATAGCAGATTCTACAAAGGAGGCTGCTTCAATTAAGGAGTTACTTGATTCGGATACTTCAATTGATTATACAATCAGTGAAGACAGCCTTACATTTAAAGTAAGACAGGAAGATCTGACCACTGCCAAGTATTTGCTCGGAACCAATAAGATTCAGTCTGAGGGATATTCGATAGATGATGTCGTTAACGGAAGTTTCTCCACAACGGAAGCCGACAAGACCAAGAAATATCAGCTTTTTCTCGAACAGCAATTAGCTGATGATCTTAAAGGATTTGAGAATATAGTGGATGCAACCGTTAATCTCTCGATTCCTAATGACGACGGAACTATTCTTGCAAGAAAGCAGCTTACTTTTGCGTCGGTTAAGTTAAAGCTTTCAGAGCCTCTTGAGGAAGGACAGGCTGAAGGTATAGCTCAGTATGTTGCAACTTGTGTAGGTGATGCAACAACAGAAGCAATTACGATTCTCGATTCCCAGAGTAATGTGCTTTTTGCAGGCGGAGATGAGACTTCCACGGCGGGTACTCTTACAAAACAGCAGTCACAAAGAGCTGCAAGAGAATATGAGATTAAGAATGAGATCAAGTCTATAATTATCGGAACGAATGTGTTCGATAACGTTGAGGTTGCACTTAACCTTAATATGGACTTTACTTCAAAGACAATAAATGAAACCGTATACTCAGTTGCGGACGGCAAGGAACAGGGATATCTTACCAACAGATCTTCGTATAACGAAGAATCCACGGGTGGATATTCGGGAGTTCCGGGTACGGACAGTAATGATTCCGATACCACATATGTTATCCAGGATGGTAATATACAGTCTACAACCATTTCCGATGTTACGGAGAATTTTGCCCTTAACTCCAAGGTTACAGAGACGGTAGACCTTGGCGGTACGGTTAATTACGGTAATTCAACCGTATCACTTGTTGCAATTTCATATGTGTTCTATGATGAAGACACACTTAAGAAGACAGGCCAGCTTGATGACATGACTTTTGACGAATTTGTAGCAGCAAATAATAACAGGGTACAGGTTGAAGTATCTGATGATTATTATAACATGGTTGCAAATGCTACGGGATTTTCCAAGGAAAATATTACCATTATGGCTTATGAGGTTCCTTATTTCCAATATTCTACCGGGCCTAGCCGTACGGTAATGGATTATATAGAGATTGCACTTGCTGTTATTATATTCTTATTACTCGGATTTGTTGTATTCAAGGCGACAAGACCTGTTAAGGAAGAAGAACTTGAACCGGAGCTTTCTGTCGAGACATTACTTGAGTCAACAAAGGCTGCCGAGGAACAGCTTGAAGATATTGGATATGCAGAGAAGTCGCAGACGAGACTTCTTATTGAGAAGTTTGTTGAAGAAAAGCCGGAAGCTGCAGCAGCATTGCTCAGAAACTGGCTTGAGGAGGATTGGAACTAAGTTATGGCAGTATCAAGCGAATTCTCATCGGTACAAAAAGCTGCGATTCTACTTATCGCATTGGGACCTGAAAAATCCGCGCTCATATTTAAGCATTTGAAGGAAGAGGAGATTGAAACTCTTACTCTGGAAATTGCCAATACTCGTTCCGTATCCCCACAGGATAAGGAAGATGTTCTGAACGAGTTCTACCAGGTATGTCTTGCACAGCAATATATTGCCGAAGGCGGTATCGGTTATGCAAGGGATCTTCTTGAGAAGGCACTCGGCGAAGACGAGGCACAGAACGTTATTACAAGACTTACCGCGTCGCTCCAGGTACGTCCTTTCGAATTTGTCCGTAAGGCGGATCCTTCTCAGGTGCTTAACTTCATTCAGGATGAACACCCGCAGACTGTCGCAATGATTCTTTCTTATCTTGCGCCCGGTCAGTCATCCATGATATTAAGTGCGTTGCCGCCGGAGAAGCAGTCGGATGTTGCCAAGAGAATAGCATTAATGGATAGAACCAGCCCTGATATTATTAAAGAGGTTGAATCTGTTCTTGAACGTAAACTGGCATCTCTTATCAACCAGGATTACACCGTTGTCGGTGGTGTTGATGCAATCGTTGCTATCCTCAATACTGTTGATAGAGGAACAGAGAAGCATATTATGGAGACATTGGAGATTGAAGAACCGGAGCTTGCAGACGAGATAAGAAAGAAGATGTTCGTATTCGAGGATATCTTGCTGCTTGATGACAGAGCTATTCAGCGAGTTCTTCGTGATGTTGATAATAAGGATCTCGGAGTTGCACTTAAGGTTGCTAACGAAGAGGTTAAGAATGTTGTATTTAAGAACCTTTCAAAGCGTCTTGCTGCTATGATTCAGGAAGACAT
>JAILJL010000186.1 GCA_024694785.1 Lachnospiraceae bacterium | reverse complement strand
TACCATTATTTTTGACGAATTCAGGTATATAGAGTGCGGACAACTTGGTGGTTAAAGCCTTGGCAGCCATTTTTGATATTGAAGGGGCGGTAAGCGCTTTTAATACGATACGCCCCGGAATTGTATTGTACAGAAATCTGATGCTTGGTGATTCCTTCATATTACATAGCTCCTCTTGCAACCATAAGAAGGGTCAGGATTTCGATAATACCGATAGCTATAAGAGCAACTCTGCCTATTCCGTGTGGCTTCTTAAGTTCTATGCAGGATACGAAACCGATGCCGCAAAGCGCAAGAAGGAACATGTAAGGAGCAGCACTGTATAAGTTGAACTTGGTCTCAAACGAATATACGAACGGAAGGAAAAGCGCGATGGAGGTAACAGGAAGTCCCGTAAAGCTCTCGCGGCGTTCGTCTGTCTCCTGCTGACGAATCTCTTCCATTACATTAAAGTAAGATAATCTGATGAGTGAAGCCAAAGTGTAGAAAGCGCAGATGAAGCCGACTTTCGGATTGCATTCGGATATCATATATACAAAGATTGACGGCATAACGCCGAAAGAGATAAGGTCACTTAAGGAGTCAATCTGAATACCGAAGCGTTTCTCTTCGGCGGTACGCATTTTGGTTGAAGCTACAGCCCCGTCGAACATATCGCATACACCGGCTCCGAGAAGACAGATCAAAGCTTCGAAGAATCTGGTATTGATTGACATCAGTATTCCGAAGAAAGCGAATATCATACCGCAATATGTCAATACGACTGTGTAATCATAGAATCCCAATAGTTTTTCCTGTTTCATAAATTACTCCTTTTTTGTTTGGTGTGCTCTTATCCTTACTACGATATAGCCGATAAGAACGATGAGGCCTGTGGCCAACGTGCATATATAGAACGAGATTGATCTCGAAATGGTCTCGAGGATGAAAGTATAGTCTTCATCGAATAGGAGTCTGAAGCCGTCGAGCATGATGTAATCGGTAGCGCCCATACCTCCCGGAATCGGAACGCAGTAGGAACCGACCTGAGAAAAAGCTTGCAGAATCCATAAGTCGAAGCCCTGTGAAAGGCACGGCTTTTTAAATGCGAAATTCAGCATCGGTGTAACCGATATCTGTGATACTTTCTGTCCCAGATTAAGCAAGAAAGCGATGACCAATACTTTGACATTGCCGCTTAAAGCATCCGAGCAAAGAGTATAATCGTATACTACATGATCGAGACGTGATAACCAGTGCTCTTTTCTATGCATAAGATGAATTCTGCATAAGAAATTGATTACAGTAATACCGAGGCTGTGTAATTTGGCACCACGACGGAGAAGTGCGATGAAAAGAACGGTTAGAATCGTCATAACCATCATACCGAGGGAGATAAGTATCTTCGAGATCGGTGAAAGTGCCATAAGCAGATGCGGTCGTGTAATTATTGAGAAAAGACCGATAACCACGGTTGAGGTGGTATACATTATTAAGTTGACCAGTAAAGCAACGGTAATTGTCGCAGTCGGAATGCCGTTGGCACTCATAAAAAGTGCGCTGGCAGGCTGCCCACCTGTAGCAGACGGGGTTATTGCCGAGAAGAACTGATCCGACGCTGCGTATACAAGACCCTGCATTGGCTTGACCTTGATGTCGGCGCTTTTGAGGATATGCTTAAGGGCCAGCCCTTCGAAAGCAATGAATCCGAGCATGCAAAGAAGTGTAGCTATAAGCCATCCCGGCTTTGCGTTGTTCAAGGTCTTAAGCAATGCCAGTATTGATAGGTCTTTGTTGGCAGCGAAGACTGCCTTTATCGTAAGTGCCGCGATTATAAGTGTAATGAACGGCCATAATGTATTTTTGTTGAATTTACGCTTAGACATCTTTTTCCCTGCCTTTGTCGTAGATTCTTCTGTAGAAGTCGGCAAATCCTGTTCTTGCCGTTATGTGGTAAGATATCTCTGCAAGAAGGACTCCCGCAATTACATCGATGATAATATGTTGTCTTGTGGTAAGAGTCGATATATATATCATAATTGCAAAGACATGAGAGAAGATCTTGTACCACATCGGGACATTGTCATTCCTTCGCACCGCTATACAGCAGAAGTGGCTGGTCAGGCAGTGAATGGAAGGAAGAAGATTGTCTGCGGCGTCTACCGAATAGATAAAAATAAGCAGCTTATCAAAGATTCCGGTGCCTGTAATTTCCGGACGGATGTTGGTTGTCGGAAGTACCGTAAAGATGATAAGACAGCAAATTTTCGCAAAAATATCAGAACTCAGGAAATGATAAGCTTTGTCCGAGTTCTGCATGATTCCAATAGTATAATTGATAATCCAAAACAAAAAGCTCGCAAGATAGATTATTGTCGTCCATGGAAGGACCGGAATCGCAAGATCGACAGTGGTTGTAAAGTCGAAGTGAAATCTGTTGCCGGTCCATACCCTTGATGCGTTGTAAGTAAAAAAGTTAACTGCAAGGGTTGCAAGCAAAGGAAGATATAATCTGTCACGAAACAGCCTGCTTAAGATTCTTTTTATCACATTGCAATTCATAAAGTTACTCCCCGAATATACTACGTCTATTTTATCATTTTTACGACAACTTTTAAATAAGAAATTTTTCATATTAAGCACATTTATAAAAACGTGGTAACCGCCCGAAAGTCTTCAATATTTCATAAGAATTTCAAAAAGAGTTGCTATACTTTTTATAATTGCGAAGAAGAGGACAATAATGGGAATGACAGGGAAGCAATGGAAGAATTAATCGAATGATGACCGGAGGTTATGGTTATGAGTGAGAATCTAGTTATGGTGATAGGAGAGAAGGAGACTTTTCTTATAAGGGTGCTTGTAAAGAAGCTCAATGATTTCGGTTTCCGCGCCGAATTTGTACCGGAGGATGTTAATTCTATCAACGCAAAGTGGCCGGAGACGGCGCTTGTTACTTACTATAACGATTCCGCAAGGGGATTCAAAGGGAATGTCGTACAGTTTCTGTCCGACAAGATGATTGATGACGGGAAGAAGATGATTGCAATCTCGGAGAAGGAATATCTCCAGGAACTCGTTGATAATATACCTCGTGACAGTGTGTATAAGACTTTCCAAAGACCGCTTGATAATGAGGTATTCATGAGTACCATTAAGGAACTGTCGGATAAGATTGCATCTGATGAATTCAGGAAGACCATTCTTATAGTGGATGACGATCCTACATATCTCGGACTGGTTCGCGAGTGGCTCAGGAGCAAGTACAAAGTTGCTATGGCAACTTCGGGTTTGCAGGCGATTAAGTGGCTTGGCAAGAATAAGGCAGATCTTATACTTCTCGATTATGAGATGCCGGTAACGACAGGTCCGCAGGTTCTTGAGATGCTTAGGAGCGAGGAAGAGACCAAGAAGATACCGGTTATATTCTTAACCGGCAAAGGCGATAAAAAGAGCGTTATGGCGGTTGTCGCATTAAAGCCGGAAGGATACTTCCTTAAGAATATCGAGCGTAAAGAGTTGCTCGATAATCTCGAAGAATTCTTCATGAAACAGCGATAATGTTCATTATAATATAATCAGAGAGCTTTTATATAGGAGGACAAAATGAAAAGAATTAAGTATGCTTTATTGTTATTGGTATGCGTCCTTTTAATGGGATGTGGTAAGATGGGAGAAGAAGGCAAGTCTGCGGAGGCAGTTACTGCGGATCAGGCGCTTGCAGCAGTCAAGAATTATTGCCATAAGACCAATCCGGATCTTCAGGGAATAGAAGATGCGGGTAATTATCCTGTGTACTGGGATATTGAAACTGCGGATGATAATGAGATAGTTATTTTATATAGATCTTATACTGCTGCGCAGGTTCGTTATTATATCGATCCTGCAACGGGCGAGACATATGTTACGGAGTTTATGCCGGGAATCTCCACAGAAGAAGAACGTACGGAGGAAGCTTTTAACATAAGAGATTATATAGTTGAAGGCGCTGAGAACGAGCCGGAAGAGAAGAATGATACAAGTCTTGTACCGGGTGAATACGTAAGAGAATTTGTCGAAGAGTTTGAAGGAGCTGATGTTACTTATACGGAGAGCTTCGTTTTAAATGAAAACGGAACAGGTTTTTATACCGCTCAGGATACGGTTGCGATAAAGTGGGATGAAGAGAGAATCTATGATGACTCAATGTCATTCGAATACCGGGTCGACAAGAAGATATTAAGAGTAAAGGTTGATAATGAGTGGCGCGAATTCAAGCGCAAGTAATATTGATAAGGATAAGTATAATTAAGAGCAGGCGGATAATCCGTCTGCTCTTTTAATTTGCGTCTATAATTACATCTTACTGTCGAGTGACTTGCCGGTCTCGATATGCTCGAAGTTCGGCAGGTACTCTTTCAGAATGGCAACTATATCTTCTTTGGTTGTGGAGCTTTGTGTAAAAGCGCCTGACAGAGCGTTGAATAACTTCTCTACACGCATCTTATCAGGAATCGTCTTGCCGGTAATAACGCCGAGAGAAGTGAATCTGTCGTAATCTGCAGTTTCCGTATCGGTCACGAATTCTTCGTAAGCCTTCTCGCCTGACGTATCCGAAGCTGAGTAATGTACAGGATACTTATTGCTGCCGTGCTTAAGTTCTATGGATTTTTCTATCGCTTCTTCGTCGGATGAGCAGAATAAAGGCTCATATCCTTTGGCTTTAAGGAGCTCGGTTCCTATTTCGTCGAAGGTCATCATCTGGGCCTCGTTAAGCTTCGGGAAAAAGATTGCCCGGTTCTCACCTAAGATGCAGGAAAGAAGGCAAATCTGGCCGGATTCTTCAGGACTTACAAAGTATCTTCTTACATCGCTTGGAGCAGACAGTGGCTGAAGTTTCTCGATTCTTGCGATGAATCCCGCAGGAAGAGAGCCGTTTGAAAAAGCTACATTTGCAAAGCGTGCGGTTTTAACAGGGAAGCGGTCCGAATAGGTAAATATTACATCTTCCATTATTCGCTTTGATGCGCCCATTATATTAACCGGATTGGCTGCCTTGTCAGTAGATACGCAGAAGTATTCCTCCGGTGGATATTCCGAAAGAAGGTCAAGTAATTGCTTTGCGTGAAGCACGTTGTTCTGTATAAGAGCTTCTACGGAGTAAATATCCTTTTCGGAGCGCACATGTTTATGGGCCGAGAAATTGCCTACTATATTAAATCCGCCGTGATTGCGGAACATCTTTTCAAATACCGGTGAGGCAAAATCCATCGGATATGTTATGTAATCACATGATGCCGAAAGCAGTGCGGATGAACGAAGATCGCGTGTAAGCTCCGTCAAAGCGTTCTCATTGGTGTCCACAACGGTAAGCGATGCAGGCTTAAACGGGAGAAGCGCTTTGATAAAGGAAGAACCTATGGAACCGGCGCCGCCGATTACAAGGACGGTCTTGCCTTCTATCTTGCGGGTCAATTCCTCTTTATTTGCCTCTATATCCGGCATAAATAGCGAAGATTCCCTTTTCGTAACATATGTATTAATGAATTTCTCAAGATTAAACATGGTACATCTCCTTTAAATAAAGGTTTTTAATCGAATTTCCGTTATATTAAATATATCAAAGTTGTGTGAATTATTCCATAGTTCTTTACTAAATGGTGAATTATATAATATAATAGCTTTAACTTTGAAAATTCTTGCAATGGAGGGTTTGTGAATGGGCTTATTTTCAAAAAAGACTAATATTACAGAAGAAGTTAAGGAAACAAGGAAGATTGACAACGTGGGTTTGGACAGAGCCTACAGGGAAGGAATCGATGCAATCGGAGAGATAAGAAAGAAGATTTCCGAGGTTAATGCAAATGATTGTGCATCGTCTTATCATGATACGGTAAGAAATAACAAGGCAATCTTCGATGAGCAGCGCGATATAATGGTTGAAGTCAGCAAATCGACGGACGACATGGAGAATCGAATTGCAGATGTTGCCAAAGGATTCAAGGAGAGCGAGAAGAAGGTTGAAGAAGGTTCGAAATCAATAGAATCCGTTGTTGAAGCAGCCAATGCTGTAGAAGAAGGCAATAAGCGCTTCAGAGAAGAGTGCGCGGAACTTAGCTCGGGAATCGGCAAGATAGTTGAATATATGGCAGATATCAGCGCGATTTCAAGTCAGACCAATCTCCTTGCATTAAATGCATCAATAGAGGCTGCCCGTGCAGGTGATGCCGGCCGTGGATTTGCGGTAGTTGCGGAAGAAGTACGTAAGCTTTCCGAGAATACCAACGTCGTATCGGAGAAGATACAGGAGATTATTCAGGAGCTTTCCAATAAGATGGCGACAGTTATTGAAGACAGTTCCAAGAATGATGATATAATTGTTAATTTAAGAGGCAAGATTGACGGAGCCCTTGGTAAGTTTGATGAGATTAAGACAGATAACGAGGAACGCGTTAAGTATATCGATGAACTTAAGGAAAAGATGGGCGAGAGTTCCGACAAGATCGTAAAGGCTGCAGAAGGAATGAATGGCATAAGAGATTTCGATGAGCCTGCAGTAGCTGAGAATAATAAAGTTGATACGGCAGCTATTGACAAGGCGTTGTCGCAGCTTGAAGATTCGGTTAAGTTCTTATACAATACAGAACGATAATTGCATAATTAATGGAAGGTACTTTATTAAGTACCTTCCTTAATATTAGAATCTAAAATCTCTTTCTCCTGCATCAATGTTATGAATATACACTCTTGTTTTCTCACGAACTACTTCATTTGGAATTTTCTCAAGCTCTTCTTCAAGCATTTTCTTACCTGCCGTCCTTACATCATCAGAAGCGTAATCATCCAAGTATTCATTTAAAGTCATCAATGCGTTTGGGTGACAACAGT
>JAILJL010000178.1 GCA_024694785.1 Lachnospiraceae bacterium | reverse complement strand
GATTATACGCTTATCTTCCGGTAATTTCATGCTTGCTTCTATAGCATTGTCGAATAGATTACCGATAATAACGCATAAATCTATATCAGGCGTAGTTAAAGCAAGCGGAATGTGCGCGTCTGCGCGTACTTCGATGTTCTTGCTTCTCGCAAGAGATATCTTACTATTAAGTATAGCATCCGCCATGGCATTACCTGTCTTAATTACCGTATCTACCGTCGCAAGATCTGTATCAAGCTCATCGAGATACGCTTTAATTGCCTCTAAGTTGCCTTCAGATGCATATGCTTTTAGCACCTGGATATGATTACGGTAATCATGTCGCCAGCCTCGCATCTTCTTATACATGTTGTCAACCTCAGCGTAGTGCGTATTGATGAGTTCCCGCTGGTATGCTGCTATACGCTCGTCTTCCTTCTTCTTAAATAACATACTTCTACATCCTGTCTATAATCGCTCTGTTTAACTCATCATATGAGCCTCGCGGCAACGGAATTACCTCGTCTGTATTTAATACCGCTTCCGTCTTACTTATCCTTCTTATATAATTAAGATTGATAATGTATGACCGCCCAAGCTTATAGAATCTGTCATCCAGCTCTTTTGCAAATGCTTGCAAGGTCTGCTTAACTGTTATTTCTGTCTTGCAATACACTGTTATATAATTCTGGCGCACTTCTACGTATCGTATCTCATTTATTGGTACTATATAAGCTTCCCCACCAACTTTTAGAATTATCTCCTTCTCATTTTTCTTAAGCTTGTCAGCGGCTCTATTAAGTACGCCGAATAACTGCTCCTTCCTAACAGGCTTAAGCAGGTAATGAAGCGCGGCAACATCGTATCCATCTGCGATATAATCCGAATATCCCGTTATAAATATAATCTGAACCGCTTCATTGACCGCCCGTATCTTCTTTGCCATGGTTACGCCATCGATTTCTCCCATCTCAACGTCAAGAAGAAGGATATCATAATCCTTCTCCTCTTCATAATGAAACAGGAATTCTTCCCCGGAATGGAATGCATCTATCTTAACCGGTCGTATTGCAGCCCATTCCGTAACCATGTTTCTTACATATTCAATATCTATATCATTATCGTCGCAAATCGCAAACTTTAATACTTCTCTACTCATATGGGTATTATCTCATTTTTCAATCTATATTGAAAGTCTTTTGATTGCTTCTTTTGCGAGTGCTACTTCTTCGTCTGTTATCTCGCCGTATTCATCATATCTTGCGTGGATATACACATTTCTTAATGCGACTGCTGCTTCATAACTAAGATCCTGCGCAAGTAGCAAAAGAACTTCTTCCGAGGTCATATTATTAGCTACTACAACGCCTCTTGATTGCATGATTCCGAGAAACTGCCTGTAGATCTTTCGCACCTTCTCGGTATTGGAGAAGCGCTCTTTCTGCACTTTCTTCTTAACGCCTACTACCTTGAAGCTCTCGTATTCGTTTCTGTTACCGCTTCTTCCTCCTACGCTTAATTGCCTTATAACAAAGAAAAGCACTACGCAGAGAATAAGAATCGTTATACCTAGTATAATCTCATTAAACGGAAGCGTAAATCCGGCATTGATCATATCTTCCTGCAATGTTGATCCGCCCACCATTTCCATGTTGACCTCAGCTTGTGCATTACCGGTTGCAACGGGAATCGGCATTTTCCCCATATCTCTGGCCAGTTCCGACCATTTCTCATTTAAGTACCCAAGCGGAATAAAAAGAACCATAAGTGCCGCCCTTATTCCCGCATTAATCGATTCCGAAAAGAACCTATATATAACTCCGATTATGGAAAAAACACCTGCTGCCACTGCTATAGGAATTAAACTTTTGAATGAATCTCTTCTTATTCTGTCAGTATTCATTCTGAGTCTGCGGGCAACAATAATCCCGATTATTGCAAATGCCGCAAAATACAAGGTTCCTATTACGTGTTCGCGCATCTCCCACTGCGTAAGAAATGCCATTATGGTAAAGACGATTGTAAATAATCCACCCCATATAATTAGTACACGGAATAACTTAACAAATGAATAATACTCGAGGTCCTTAAATTTCTTGGTTACAAGCACCACGGAATATCCTGCTGCCGGAATAAGCAGTAGTATATTTACCGGTGTTATTTCAGACACTAAAAACGACGCCGCAATCGGTAATAATCCAAGATACCTTGTATTTTCCCTGTATCTCGCATATAAAACCTTGGATGCTATCGGTCCCAAAGCCATTAATAGAATTACCGGTATGAAATTTACGGAATTTGCAACGGCTGCGCTGTTTGCTTTGATAAATGAAAAATAAAAGCATAACATAGCAACGTCTTTTAAGTAGTATACCAATATCATACTGCAGTTCCCCTCGCTGTAATTAACCCTATCTCTCCATCGCAGCTTCGCTGCAATCTGCCAAATGCCGCCTGTCCCTCCTTGTCAAGCACTCTCGTAATAAGAAAGTAGTTCTCATTCTGCTTTCTTTCTTTGATGACCTTCTCAACCAATGACGGGAATGAATACGCTCTTCCGAGCTGTGCAGTCGCAAGCCCGAAAAGAATTTCTCTTAAATGATTATCTCCGAGTCCCTTAGGCACATATTGCATATGACCCGTAGGCCCAAAAAGCATTCCGTTGGTTCTAAATGCATACGGAATCTTAGCGCTTTCGAGCTTTTCTACAACCATTCTTGTGATTCTATAGCACTCTTCCAGCTCCTCGTCTCCGACTCCGTCACAATTAAGCATAACCGTTACGTTAATATCCGTGGTATAGTCATATTTCTTAACCTGCAGCTTATTGGCTACTGCTGTTCTTATCCACGAGATGTCCCTCATAGGCTCGCGGCCTGTATAATCGTTAAATCCGATTGTAAGAATCGGATCTTCCATGATAAATCGCCTTACGGATATATCTCCTATGAATCCCTCGACGATTTCTTTCAAATCCTGATTCTCGGCTCTCTCCGGCATTATATATACCGAATGCGGAATAGAACCGAAAACCGTCGTCTCTCTTAACCCGAAGATATCCCCGACACTGACTTCATACTCTCCGAAGGAATAGATACCTCTTTTATGAAGCTTAAATACTTCGCGTCTCGATAATCTCTCCTTGGCTTTAATCGTAACCGTCTTCTCTATTGTCTGCCAAAGCGTTCCTGTATATACATCCCTGGTATCACTTAGAATCTCTATGTTGGGTGGAAGATATTCACGTACCCGGACAAACGGAACCAATACTTTATTGTAATTAAGTATCTCGCTCGTCATCTCTATCTCCTCGCCCGGTTCGAAAAGGCTTTTGTCCAACACGGATTTATAGACCACATATGGAACGAGTTTCTTCGCAAGGGTATATTCAAGTATAAGTATTACTACTATGGCAACACATATAATTCCGACCATATTCGTCTCCTTATATCGCTTTTACTTCTCAAGCGGAACTACTACCTTCTCTACAAGTTCTTTTAAGTATTTCTCTGCATTAAGGCTCGAGCTTGTTGCTGATGCCACTCTGTGTGCAAGTACTGCAACGGCTTCTTTCTTAATGTCTTCAGGAATTACGTAATCTCTTCCTTCCATTGCCGCCGTTACCTTGGCTGCCTTAACAAGTGCGATTCCTCCTCTGGTCGATACGCCGTTACTAAGAAGGGCTTCCGTTCTGGTCTTTTCAATTATATCCATGATATAACCCATTACGTCTTCGCCGATTGTTACTTCATGAAGCTCTTCCTGGAGTCGTAATGTCTCTTCAGGTGTTACAACCTGCTGTAAGGATTCGATTATATCTATTGTCGACTTGCGTGTGATTACACCAATCTCCTGGTCTCTGTCCATATATCCCATTGAAAGTCTCATGAAGAAACGGTCTACCTGTGCTTCCGGAAGCGGGAATGTACCATAGGACTCAATCGGGTTCTCTGTTGCCATAACCATAAATGGTCTCTGCATAGGATATGTGTTACCATCAACAGTTATCTGGCGTTCTTCCATTGCCTCAAGGAGAGCTGCCTGTGTACGCGGTGTTGCACGGTTGATCTCATCCGCAAGAATCATACTTGCAAAGAGAGGTCCGCGACGGAACTCAAATTCTCCGTTCTTCTGATTATAGAAGTTAATACCTGTAAGATCTGACGGAAGTAAATCCGGTGTAAACTGAATTCTCTTGAAATCTCCTCCGACCGTCTTACTAAAAGCTCTGAAAAGCATTGTCTTGCCGGTTCCCGGAACATCCTCAAGAAGTACGTGACCACCGCAAAGATAAGCCACTACAATCTGTCTTATTACCTCATCCTTGCCTACGATAACCTTACTGCAGTTATCAATAACCTTATTCTTGTAACTTACGAAATCTTCTGCTCTCATACTGTATTCTGTCCTTTCATCAATTTGTATTTGCTATTTGGTTTCGTTATACCTGCTATTATAATATTTTATATCTTAACAAATGTAAACAAACTCATCGTAAACAAGTATAGCCAAACTATTAAAAATTTGTATACACATCTGTTTACAAATTTATAATACAGATATTAGGCTTCTGTTGCAATTAATATTGTCTTTTATTATTATAAAAATTCTATAAAATTAACATACATAATGAAAGAGGGTCTTGTTATGGCCCTCCCTCTGGTTAGAATCTTATCTTAAATGTCTTATACGCGTAGTTGCTTGCTATATAGAATATAAGCATCGCAAGTAGCGTTATTCCGATTATCGGAATGAAAAACTTCACCATATTGGCTCTTATGAAAAGTAAGAGTATCATTATTATTGAAGTTACGTATCCCATAACTGAGAATACGGGACTTTTCGCAACAAGGTCTGCCGAATACGGCTGCACAAGATAATACATCAACCATTCATACGTATCATATATGATAAGCACCGGCACAATCGATACCATTAGCCACGCAAAGTCGACAAGTGGATATTTAATGCCGGAAGTCAACAAGAATACTGCTGCCGCAATTGTTATTGCAACTGCTATTACAAGATCTATCCCTATTGTTCTTATATAACGCTTAAGTATT
>JAILJL010000177.1 GCA_024694785.1 Lachnospiraceae bacterium | reverse complement strand
CTTTATTACCATTATTATCCGGCGCAGCGGATGTACATGCGGTCAACGCAATTACACACACCATGACCAATAATAATGCCGCTAATCTCTTTCTCATGATTATTCCTCTCATCCTTTAAATAATAATAGGGTTTGCATTCGCAAACCCTACACAAGAATCATTATTAATCCTGTGGAATGATCTCTTTCTTATTGTAAGATCCGCACGCCTTGCATACTCTGTGAGGCATCATTAAAGCACCACACTTGCTGCACTTTACCAAAGTCGGGGCATTCATCTTCCAATTAGCTCTTCTCTGATCTCTTCTACCTTTTGAAGATTTGTTCTTTGGACAAATTGACATTTGTTACACCTCCTTAAACTTGTTAAATACATCTTGTATAGCAGCCATCCTCGGGTCTACTACTGTCCTGTCGCAATCGCAGGTACCCTCATTGAGATTCTTACCGCACTTATTGCAAATTCCTTTACAATCTTCTTTGCACAGAACCTTCATAGGCCAGTTAACTAATATCTCATCGTAGACAAGTTGGTCTGTATTAAGATTAAGTCCCTCTATATATCCCGGTTCATCCAAGTCTTCGATCACCAGTCTGTCATTCTCAAGACCAAACTCTTTCTCGAATTCAAGGTCAATCGCCACATCGCAATCCTTAAGGCATCTGTCGCAAGGTACCGTAAAATGTATATCACCCTCGGTATTAATCCTTACGCTCTTGCCTGCATTATTGCTTATCTTAATTCTAAAAGGACTTGCCTTGGTGGCTATAAAAGTGCCCATCATTGAATCGAATGTAATACCGCTTATATCAAGCTCGTAATCTCTTTCGATACCCGGATTACTCACTACCGCGAATAAATCAATAATCATCGCACACTCCTATCCACACTCAATCCATTATACATATCGATGTTTCGTTTGTCAACATCAAAATGATATGATACAATAAATAACACGTCGGAATTAAAGTGTAACACATTTTCATTTGGAAGGAAAGACGAAGTTATGATTACCGGAGTAATAGGCGAATTCAATCCGTTCCATAACGGACATAAATATCTGTTGCAGGAAGCAAAAAAGCGTACCAAATGCGATTATATGATCGTTGCAATGAGCGGTGACTTTGTACAACGAGGTGCCCCTGCAGTAATTGACAAAGCGATCCGCGTCAAAGCTGCATTAAATAACGGTGCCGATCTTGTCTTGCAGCTCCCGGTTATTTTTTCAACCGCAACTGCAGAACTTTTTGCATTAGGTGCGGTAGCACTTCTACACGAAGCGGGTGTCGACACCCTTGCATTCGGCTGCGAGACCGACGATGAAGATATGCTTCGCACATTGGCGGAATTCTTTGTCAACGAAACTCCGGAGTACTCATCCAAATTAAGAGAACTTTTAAAAGAAGGCAAAAGTTACCCTGCCGCCCGTGCAATTGCTGCGGCCGGTTGCCTGAATGACGAGCGTGTGTCGGATATTCTGGACGGACCTAATAATATACTGGCAATCGAATATATCAAGGCTATGTTAAGACTTAACCTCAACATGAGGATTTGCCCTATATCAAGAGCAAAAGTCGGTCATCATGCGCTTGTTATGAAAGATAACTTTGCATCGGCAACGGCACTTCGTAAGGCCATGCTTGGTACCAATTATATGTCGGACCGCCTTGCCATGAAGACCTCAACCAAGATCCTTCTTAAAGGAATCAAGGCGTACATCCCGAAGAATACCACAAAGGATGTAATTAATGAATTATACACTCACCCGCCTATCAGTGAAGACCATATGACGCTTTTACTTAAGTATAAGCTTCTAAGCCTTCAGGCAAGAGGTGTCGGTGATTTTCTTGAAGGCACGCGTGATTTGAGTAACAGAATCTACAAGCAAATGGACAACTTCGATTCCATATCGGAATTATGTGCCGCCCTTAATACAAAAGAGATGACTTATGCCAGATTATCACGCCTTATGATGCATATTATTCTCGGCATCAAGCAGGAGCCGATGAATTATCTTAAAGCCAATCCGGTTCCATATATAAGAGTTCTCGGATTCCGAAAGGATTCTTCAATCCTTCTTGGTATGCTTAAGCAAAACGCGCATGCACAGACGATTACTTCAGTTAAGGAAGCCGAGAAGATGCTTGATGAAGAAAAACTCCCGATTCTGCAATTCGATATTTACGCAAGGGAACTTTTTAAAACGGTTGCAGGTAACGGTAAGAACAAAAACACACCGCTTCATAACGATTACACGCAACCTATCATAATAGTATAAAAAAAGCGAGGATCAAATCCTCGCTTTTATTAAACATGAAATTAATGATGGAACAATCGGATGCCCGTAAACGCCATTGCAATATCGTATTTATCACATGTATCAATTACGTCATCGTCTCTGACCGAGCCTCCCGGCTCTGCAATATACATAACGCCGCTCTTATGAGCACGTTCAATATTATCTCCAAACGGGAAGAACGCATCTGAGCCAAGCGCCACACCTTTAAAACCCTTAAGCCACTCTTTCTTCTCCGCTCTTGTAAATTCTTCAGGGCGAACCGTAAAGAATCTCTGCCACATATCGGTATTAAGAAGATCATCACTCTCATCACCGATATATACATCAATTGCATTATCTCTATCAGGTCTTCCGATTCCCTCCTTGAAAGGAAGATTAAGAACCTTCGGAGCCTGACGAAGATACCAGTTATCAGCCTTCTGTCCCGCAAGACGGGTACAATGAATTCTTGACTGCTGACCCGCACCGATTCCTATTGCCTGACCATCCTTACAATAACATACCGAATTTGACTGGGTATACTTTAATGTAATCATGGCTATCATAAGATCTGTCTTGGCCGAATCCGGAATATTCTTATTCTTCGTAACGATATTGTTAAACATATCCTTATCGATATGAAGTTCATTTCTTCCCTGCTCAAAGGTTACTCCATATACCATCTTATGCTCAATAGGATCAGGCTTATAAGAAGGATCTATTTTAATTACACAATAATTACCCTTCTTCTTTGCCTTAAGCATATCAAGCGCTTCGTCAGTATACCCCGGTGCAATTACACCATCTGAAACTTCTCTTTTAATCAGTCTGGCCGTATCGGCATCACAAATATCCGATAAAGATATAAAATCTCCAAAGGAAGACATTCTGTCTGCACCGCGAGCCCGTGCATAAGCTGAAGCAAGTGGTGATAATTCCTCGAAGTCCTCTACCCAGTATACTTTTTTCTCGATATCGCTAAGTGGTAGACCAACCGCAGCTCCCGCAGGTGATACATGCTTGAAAGAAGTTGCCGCAGGTAATCCTGTTGCCTCCTTAAGCTCTTTCACAAGCTGATATCCGTTAAATGCATCAAGAAGATTAATATATCCCGGTCTGCCGTTTAAAACCTCTATCGGAAGCTCTCCGGCTTCCATATAGACTCTTGCAGGATTCTGATTGGGATTGCATCCGTATTTAAGAGTTAATTCGTTCATGTTATCCCCCCTACTTATTCTTGTTAATGATACGAGTTTCGTAATTACCTGTCTTGATATCAATGAACCTTACAAAAAGCGATACCTTATTCTCCTCATTAAGAGCATTCCAGATCATATCAGTAAATTCATCTATATCGTCATCAATAAGCACTTTTTCAGGTTCACCCTCAAAACTAGGTAATGGATTGGCATCATTCATATAAGTATGAATGAATCTGCCCTCACCTTCTTTCGGATTCTCGTACGCAAATGTAAATCTGTCTGTCTCGGCAGGGTCTCCACTATTACTCTTTAAAATTGACATTGCATAATTAAATCTTTCATTCTCAATATGAAGAATTCCGGATATACGAGGAGTATAATTCGGTTCGTCCGGTTCATACTTTCTTACTCTTAATGACTGTTCAAAAGTCATCTGCTTATCCATTCC
>JAILJL010000172.1 GCA_024694785.1 Lachnospiraceae bacterium | reverse complement strand
TATCATGGATGAGTTTATCTCGGTTCTCGAAGAAGAAAATAAAGCCTATGAAGACCTTGCTTTCATATCGAGAAAGAAGACGGCGACAATCGTCTATGCGAGAGTTGACGAGCTCATGAAACTTACCGAGCAGGAGCAGGAAATAGTCGGTTCCATTATGAATCTCGACAAGAAGCGTGCCAAGCTTCGTGAAGAGATGGCGGGAATATTAAAGGTTCCTGCTGCGAGCCTTACTTTATTAAATATGGCAACGATTCTGGATAAACGGCCGGACGAGAAGACGAAGATACTTAATCTTCGTGAGAAGATAAGACTTACACTTATCGAAGTTGCCAAGATCAATAAGGAGAATGAAGCGTTATTGAAACAATCCTTAGAGATGCTCGAATACGATATGAACCTTATACGAAGTACACGCCAGGCGCCGACAACAGCAAATTATAATAAGAACGCGTATAGTACAGATACTATATTGCCGGGCGGCGGTTTTAATGTAACACAATAACGAAAATCCTTTTCGGGAGGCGTTGGAGTAATCCGGCGTACTCCCGATAGAAATTCTTAAAGAAAGGTATGGTGACAAATATGGCAAACGGATTCGGTAGCTTATATGTTGGTCAGTCGGGATTAGCCGGTGCACAGAACGCCATCAACGTCACCGCAAATAACCTGTCCAACTTAAATACCCAAGGGTATGTACGTGAACAGGTTCTTTTTTCTGATAAAGAGTATTCCACATTGTCGGAAGCCAAGATGAACCATCTGTATCATCAGTCGATTAATATGAAGCAGTCAGGTCTTGGTGTTGCAGTCGGCGATGTTGTTCATACAAGAGATGTTTTCCTTGATACATATTTCCGTTCGGAATCCGGAAGAAAGAACTTCTATGAGACCTGTTACGGAACAACCAATGAGATTCAGGAACTTTTACAGGAGACGGAAGGTGAAGCTTTCCAGGAAGTACTGGCTGACTTAAATGAAGCCATACAAGAACTTGTTAAGAATCCGGGATCATCGGTTAACCAGAACCTCGTAGTTCAGAAGGCTACACTTTTCATAGAGAGATCAGAATCGCTTTATGACAGCCTCAAGGAATATCAGCTTAACTTAAATTCCCAGATTGAAGACAAAGTTAAGAGAATTAATGATATAGGCAAGGCCATTGCAGATCTTAATGACAGAATAAGAACGGTTGAGGCCAATCACGTTGAGACCGCAATGGAATTAAGAGACCAAAGAGATGTTCTTCTCGATGAGCTTGGCGCACTTGCACGAATCAGCTTCAAGGAGCAGGAAGACGGTGCTGTAACAGTTAAGCTTGAAGCGCAGGAATTTGTAGACAGATTTACCTGCCATCAGATGGCAGTAAGAACAGATACAACAACAGGATTTGAGACTCCGGTCTGGAAGGAATTATCCGACTTTATGAAAGAAGAATACGTTGATGTATTTGACTTTACGGTAGATATCTCATCCGAGTTAAATACCGATATCGGAGAGCTTAAGGCAATTGTAATGTGCAGAGGTACAGAGGTTGCGGACTTCCGGGACATAACCGAGAAAAGTGCGAAAGAATTCGCCAATACAACTCAGCTTTCACCTGTTGAGACCGCAGAGGCGCAGCTTGACAGCCTGGTAAGAAGTATAACAACCACACTTAATAATCTCTTCTCACCTTTAAAGGAAGTTACGATTGATATCGGAACAGAGAGCAAGACAGTTCTTGTATGGGATGAAGATAACGGAACGGTCGGTGCCGCAGGCGAGAAGCCGGCAGCAGAGCTTTTCTCCAGAAGAAGCAGACCGCGTTATACGGAAACCGTTGATAATAACGGCAAGACCTGGTACGTATATAATGAAGAAGAAGTCGGAGAAGACGAGTACGACCTTCTCGGAATACCTATTCCGAAGGATACTGCAACGTTTTACAATATACTTAACTTAGAGGTTAACAAAGCTCTTACGGCGGATGAGACAAGACTTGCGACATTCCGCCGGAATGGTGAAGTCGATCATAGTTTGTCAGATAAGCTTGCAAAGGTATTTGATACAGATACATTGGAGCTGTCACCTGATACACCGAAGTTCTCATACAAGAACTACTACGATAACATGGTTGGATATGTTGCATCGAACGGTTCTGTATACATGAGCGTAACCAATACGCTTACTTCTTCGGTTTCATCCATCGAGACGCAGAGAACGATGGTTATCGGAGTTTCATCCGATGAAGAATTGAGTAATATGATAAGATTCCAGAGTGCATATAATGCAGCGAGCCGTTTCATTACTACAATAGATGAAATGATAGAGCACATGATAATGCAGCTCGGAAGATAGTTTCTAAGAGAGGAGGTTACGTAATATGCCTTCACAATTTTTCGGATTGACAATCGCGGGAAGCGGACTTTCTACATATCAGACAGCAGTTAATACGGCAGCGAACAATATCTCTAATGTGGATACCGAAGGTTACACAAGACAGAGAGCCAATATGCAGTCAATGCAGGCGATTCGCGTTGAAGCAAAGTACGGTTCAATGGGCAGCGGTGTTGAAGTAACAGAGATAGAACAGCTTCGCAATAAATATTATGACCTTAAGTACTGGTCAAACGAATCAAGACTCGGAGAGCAGTCAACCAAGGCGGATTACTTATCTCAGATAGAGATTAACTTCCTTGATGATGAGAATGTAAAAGGATTTACCACTATTTTCAGTGATTATTTTAAAGCAATGGATACAATGAAGACAGATGCACATTCTCTTACAACGAGAAATGCGTATATAAGCAAGGCGATGACACTTTGCGAATACTTCAACAGTATCAATGAGCAGCTATACAGACTTCAGGATGAAGTTAACAACGTTATAGAGACAAAGGTTGAAGAGATCAACGGCATCGCGCAGAAGATCGCGAATTTAACCAAGCAGATCAACATTATCGAACAGCAGCATTCTTCTGCAGCCGAACTTAGAGATCAGCGTAACTTACTTGTAGACCAGTTATCGAAGATTGTTCCGGTAGATGTTACCGAAAGACCTATAGTTAACACCAACATGCCGGATGTAGAGACGGGTGCTACCGAGTATCGTGTCAGAATTGACGGACAGATGCTTGTGGATACATATGATTTCACCAAGCTTATCTGCGTACCACGTACGACAGAGAATCAGGTAAATGAATGTGATGTAGACGGATTATATGATATCTACTGGGCAATTAATCAGTATACCGATGAAGTGTCATCAAGAAAGCTTGAAGTAACTACAAGAACCATGGGGGGTTCGTTGAAAGCACTTTTTGATATAAGAGACGGCAACAATAATCAGGCATTCAGCGGAACTATTAAAGAGGTTCCGTTAAATAAGGCGGTAAGACCTTATACGGTAACGATAAGTGATCCTTCCATTACGGATCCGAAGCAGATTACGATGCCTGAGCACGGAATGATTAAGCTTGGAAGCAAGGAATTCAGATATGATGAATACGAGCTTAGAGAGACGGTAGATGCAACAACGGGCGAGAGCACATACGAATATGTATTTACCCTGACTAAGGATTCAGACGGAGCGCCGATTGATATATACGAGCTTATGCCGCTTACCGGCAGAGAAGCAATAATCGGTACTCAGGTAGATTACATGGGAATAGCATATTACCAGCAGCAGATAAGCGAATTCGTTCGTAACTTTGCAATCGAATACAATAAAATTTCGATGGACGGCGTTAACGAAAATGGCGAATTAACCAATGCTTTCTTCGTGGCCAATGACCTTACGAATGGCGGAGAATATGATTATGATTCTCACCAGGTAACAGAGTCGACAGATGCCGACGGTAATACCGTTAAGACTTACAAAGGCAGCTATTACTACACATTTCTTAATGCAAAGAACTTTACGGTTTGCAGCGAAGCTATGAAAGATTCTTCAACAATTTCAACTTCTTCGCAAAAAGCATTTAATAATGGCGTCGATTCGTACGATATAGTAGAAAAGCTCCTTGATTTGAAGGACAAGACCAAGATCTTCAGAGGCGGAGTTGCGGGAGACTTCTTACAATGTCTTCTTTCCGATATCTCTGTAGATACACAGAAAACCAAAATATTTACAAATAATTATGAGAACCTGCAGCAGGCGATACTCAATCAGCGAATGAGTATATCGGCAGTTGACTCGGATGAAGAGGCACTTGATCTTGTTAAGTTCCAGAATGCATATAATCTTTCATCCAAGATGGTATCTGTATTGCAGGAGATGTATAACCAGTTGATACTTAATACCGGAGCATAGGAGGCGATACTATGGCAATGAGAATTACCAATAGCATGATTACAATGCACAGCAAGACCAATATTAACGGCACCAAGAACCTTACAGATAAATATAACGGTCAGATGACAAGTCAGAAGAAGATTGATAAGCCTTCTGACGATCCTGTAGTAGCTATTCGTTCTCTTCGCCTTAGAGATTCTCTTCACGAGGTTGAGCAGTATACCGATAAGAATATTCCGGATGCGGAGAGCTGGCTTAAGGTCACAGAGACATCCCTTAATAACATGAGTAATGTATTTAAGGATATATATACACTTTGCGTTAACGGTTCGACCGGAACGCTCACAACAGATGACCGTAACATTATATTAAGCAATTTGTCTGCTTACGTAGATCAGATCTACGCCGAAGGTAATACGGAATATGCCGGAAGAACAATTTTTACCGGATATAAGACCAATAAGACACTTACTTTTCAGGAAGCAACGGAAGACGCCTATTATCGTATAACAGACCGTGTAAGTATCAGCAGCATCGACAAGAAGTGTTATCAGAAGAATATCTTAACCGTACCTAATTCGGCGGCAGATATGATGGCAAATGTTCCGGATGTAAATGATGAAATCGATAATGTATATAATTATAGAATGAGATTAGCGTATGATAATCTTGATAAAGTTACGGATACCGGAGCAGATCTGGTTCCGAAGCTGGTATTAAAATATACAGATCCGAATACCGGTGAAGAGTCGGTATTGAACGATGACAATTCTTACGGACTTGATATTGCACAGCAGAATATAGTGGTAATGTCTTATGCAGAATTCATCTCTTACGGAGGAGAGCTTGCCGGCATACCGGGTGCTCCGACAGCAGTACTTTTGCATGATACGGGCGAGATAATTCTTAATGAAGATATCGTGGAACAGGGTATTAAGACATATGCACAGCTATATGGTGAAAATAACATCGTTGCAGAAGTTGAGTATTATAAGAAGGGATTCGATAAAGGCGAGGTAAGACCGGAGATGTATTTCGATTGTAAAGATCTTAATACAGGTATTGAATTTGAACGAGAAGTTCAGGATATCAATTATACGGTAGCCGGTAATCAGGAGCTTAATGTTAATACTCAGGCAGGACAGGATGGTATCTTATCCACAGCTATAGGACGAGATATTAAGGAACTTATGGATGCGGTAACCGCATCGCAGAAGGCAAATGAGAAGAAAACTCGTATAGAGGCAATGATTAAGGATCCGATGTATGCGGGCGATGATTATCAGAAAGCGTTTGCAACATGGCTTGAAGCTATTAATAAGGAAGTAGATTATACAACAGAGAATCTCAGATCCGTATTCTCCAAAGGAATTACCAGATTCCAGAATTATAAGCAGACGACTGAGCTTGCGAAGACCGATGTCGGAAGCAGATCAAGCAGACTTGAACTTACCAAGACACGAGTAACTGCACAGAAATCTTCCTTACAGGAATTGATTCACAGTAATGAAGACAGAGAATTATCCGATATATTAATTGATTATGAAACCGCAAATCTCGCATATGAGTCGTCACTTAAAGCAGCAAGCGAAATCAATCAGATGACACTTTTAACATATTTGTAGAGTATAATTCTTCTTCAGAAGAATTATACTCGTAAATGACCGCATCGAAGATGCGTCTGCCGAAGGCAGATTCTGAAGTGGCTTTCCTTAAGCCACGGAAGAAGTCCGTAAATGACCCAATCAACTTCACATACAATTGAGAAAGGAGGCAGGGTTTCCCTGCGACAAGGACCATGGTAGTTAATACAAAGATTTTTGGCGAAATCGATATTGATGACAACAAGATCGTAACTTTCGAAAATGGCATTATCGGTTTTCCTGAGTTAAAGCATTTTGCCGTTGTCTATGATGAAGAGAAGAAAGGACCGAATAGAATTTCCTATCTTCAGAGCATTGAGGAGGGACAGTTTGCACTTCCTGTAATGAATCCGACAACAGTTAAGGAAGATTATAATCCGTTCGTTGATGACGAGCTTCTTAAGCCGCTCGGCGAACTTACAGGCGAGAATATCTGCGTACTTGTAACCGTTAAGGTACCAAGCAACATCGAGCAGATAAGCGTTAACTTAAAAGCGCCTGTTATTATCAATGTCGATGAGAAGAAGGGTGCACAGGTAATTATCGAAGATGATTATCCGGTACGATTCCCGATATACGACATCTTAAAAAAGAATAAGGAAAAAGGAGGCGAGTAGGATGCTGGCATTAACCAGAAAGAAAGGCGAAGCCTTAGTTATCGGCAACAATGTAGAGATTACTGTTCTTGAGGTTAAGGGCGATCAGGTCAAGATCGGCATCCAGGCGCCGAAGGACGTAACTATCTATAGAAAAGAAATTTACTTACAGATTCAGAAAGAGAACGAGGAGTCGATGAAGAACGAAGGTATCGACAAGTTGGCAGATCTCTTCTAAATCGAGCTTTTATACACTGCAGATTAATTCATAAAACGTTCACAAAGAAAGGGTTAAGAATCATTACTTACCATTCGATATATGGAGTAGATATAATTTCCTGCCCATAAGGAAGTGGGTAATCAAAAGGTAAGGATGATTCACACGGAGGTGAAAATCTTATGTCAATTGAAAAAATTAATTCGATTAACAATGCATCTTATCAGAGTAATGCAGCAAGTTCAGTTAAGCCGACAATAGACACTGTAAACAAGTCTATGGATACACCGGAAGTCGCAGAAAAGTCTATTTCAAAGGCGGTAGAAATCACCGGTAATCAAAGGAATAGCGACGTTGAAATTAACGACTCCAAGGCTGCAGAGGCTATTAAGAGAGCAGTGGACGAGATTAATAAGCAGAACGCAAATAAGACCGTTCAGTTCGGTATTCACGAGCAGACAGGTCGTATGACAATTAAGATCCTTAATAAGGATACGAAAGAAGTAGTAAAGGAATTCCCGGCAGAGAAGACCCTTGACTTGATCGCCAAGGCTTGGGAGATGGCCGGAATTATGGTAGATGAGAAGAGATAGGAGGTGCTGATATGTCAATCAGATTAACCGGAATGGCTTCGGGTCTGGATACTGATTCCATGGTAAAGGAATTGGTTAACGCATATAGCACCAAGCTCGAAACCTTCAACAAACAGAAAACAAAGCTTGAATGGAAGCAGGAAAAATGGAAAGACATGAATACCAAGGTATACGGCTTCTATTCGGGATCGCTTAGCAGCATGAGAATGGCAAGTTCATTCTCGGCAAAGAAGAACGTTACGGTATCCGATTCAACCAAGGCTAAGATTACAGCAGGTAACGGTGCCGCTAACGGAACACAGACAGTAGAGATTAAGAAGCTCGCCAAGGCAGCTTACCTTACAGGCGGTAAGGTTGATACAACTTTACTCGGTAAGGATGCAACAACATCAACAACTCTTGCAGAACTTGGTGTTGCAGCAGACGGAAAGATGAAATTTCAGATCGGTGATCCTAACGATCACGATACATTACCGACAGAGAAGTTCGTGGAATTCAAATCAACCGATACACTTGGCGATGTAATCGACAGAATCAAAGAAGAGACCGGTCTTTCCGCTTCATTTGATAAGACAACACAGAGAATTATCATTCACTCCGAATCCGGAGCAAAGAATGACTTCAGACTTACAGCTGACGGAGATAGCGAAGACGCACTTGAAAGTCTCGGACTTCTTTCAACGGCACAGAAGCAGGATGGCTCGGATTCCAAGATAGTTGTTAACGGAGCAACATTTGAATCGGATAGCAATTCGCTTACGGTAGCAGGTGTAACAATCGAAGCTCTCGGCGTAACGGATACTGCAATGACCATCAACGTATCGACTGATACGGACGGTATCTACGATATGATAAAGTCTTTCGTTGGTGACTATAACAGCCTTATCAATGAGATGACTAAGGGGTACAACGCAGAATCAGCCAAGGATTACGAACCATTATCAGATGACGAGAAGTCGGAGTTATCTGAGAAAGAAGTTGAAAAGTGGGAAGGTAAGATTAAGGATTCGCTTTTCAGAAGAGATGAGCAGTTAGGTTCGATAATCAATGCTCTTACCAATGCGATGTCACAGGGTGTTGTAATTGACGGCAAGACATATCACTTATCCGATTTCGGTATAGACGGGCTTGGAATTACATATTCGGCAGAGAATGAGCAGAATGCTTATCATATAGCCGGCGATAAGGATGACAAGCTTACAGCCGATAAGGCAGATAAGTTAAGAGAGATGATAGCATCGAATCCTGATCTCGTACAGAAGTTCTTCAACAAGGTTGCATCTAATGTATACGATTCGTTACATACCAAGATGACCTCGACGACGCTTCGTTCAGCATATACGGTATATAACGATAAGGAAATGAATAACGAGATGAAAGAGCTGAAGAGCAAGATTTCCGATTGGGAGACCAAGGTAAGTAAGTACGAGGAATCCTGGTACAAGAAGTTCTCCAAGATGGAGACCGCACTTACCAAACTTCAGTCACAGACACAGTCACTTGCGTCACTTCTCGGAAGCAGTAATTAAGGAGGTGTTGTTATGTCAGTAGCACAGAACGCATATGCACAATACAATAACAACAAGGTTTTAACTGCAACTCCTGCAGAATTAACACTTATGCTTTATGATGGAGCAATTAAGTTCTGTAACATAGCTATAATGGCTATCGAACAAAAGGATGTTGAAAAGGCTTATGTCAATATCATGAAGACCAAGAACATCATTACGGAATTTATAATTACTCTTGATCATAAATATCCTGTAGCCAAGGACTTCGAGAATGTATATACATATCTTAAGCAAAGACTTCACGAAGCCAACATGACTAAGGACAAAGAAATACTCGAAGAGGTTCTGGGTCACTTGAGAACCATGAGAGATACCTGGAAACAGGTAATGGAACTTAACAGACCACAAGCAAAGGCAGAGTAATATGGAGCAAAGAGATTATGTTCTCGCCTTGCAGCAAAGCCTTGAGAAGAAAGTAGATATTCTCCTGAAGGTCAAGGCGATGAACGAACAACAGGCCCTGCTTCTTAGTGAAGAGGATCCGGACATTGACAAATGGGATGAGCTTACGAATACGAAGGGAGAGCTTGTGGATGAGATTAATTTCTTGGATGAAGGCTTCAATGAAGTATATGAACATGTAAGAGATGAACTTCAGGTCAACAGAGAAGCCTACAAGAAAGAGATCAACCACATGCAGGACTTGATTAGGAAGCTCACTGAGTTATCGGAAGTGATTCAGTCAGAAGAAGCAAGGAACAAAGAAGCAGCGATGAGACACTTCGCCAGACTTAAAAAAAAAGGCAAAGTTCTGACACAGTCGAATCGGGCAGCTAAGCTCTATAAGGACAATATGCAGAAGGTCAATTACATAGACCCGCAGTTCTTTAACGAGAAGCATTAATTTGGTAGAAGGGAATTATCCTTTTACATATATTAAAAGTGCACCAAGCGCAGGTGCATTACAATCTAGTTAATTTTTTTCCTTATCTCGATTAAAAGAGAAATAAGGACCCATTACTTATAAACACGGCATGGACGCCGTAACAATTTAATTTCAAGGAGGAAAATATTATGAGTATGGTAGTACAGCACAATTTATCAGCAATGAACACAAACAGACAGTTAGGTATCTCCACAGGTGATTTATCTAAGTCTACAGAGAAGTTATCAAGCGGTTACAGAATCAACCGTGCAGCAGATGATGCAGCAGGATTGAAGATTTCCGAGAAGATGAGAAGCCAGATCCGTGGTCTTGATCAGGCATCTGACAATGCAGCAAACGGTATTTCTCTTATCCAGACAGCAGAAGGTGCTCTTAACGAGACCCACGCTATCCTTCAGAGAATGAACCAGTTAGCAGTACAGGGCGCTAACGATACTAACGAAGATATCGACCGTGACGCTATTAACGAAGAGTTACAGGCACTTACGGAAGAAATCGATAGAATCTCTTCAACAACCCAGTTCAACAAGAAGAATCTTCTTGATGGTACATTGAAGGATACTAAGTTACAGATCGGTGCCAATGTTGGTCAGAACATTGCAATTACGATTAAGAACATGGACGCTGAGAACATCGGACTTAAGGTTACATCTTTCGTAACTTACGGTGCAGCAGTTAATGGTCAGTCTGTAAAGGGATTCACAACAAAGTCGGCAGCATTTGATGCAGCAAAGAATGTACTTTACACACAGAATACAGCAGATGTTAAGACATCCGGTGGCAAGTATGTATACGCCGGTTGCGTATATACAACTCTTGACAAGGTTAAGACAGCTGTAGCAAGCGCTAAGGGATTCCATAGTGTAGCTAATACAGGTGGCAAGTTAACATCACTTAAGCAGTGCGTAAGGGTAGCAGTTGATAACTTTACAGTAGCTAACCAGACATTGTCTAAGGTTCAGGCAGCTATTAATTCAGTATCAAGCCAGAGATCAGCACTCGGTGCTCTTCAGAACAGACTTGAGCATACAATAGCAAACCTTGATACAGCATCTGAGAACACCTCGGCAGCTGAGAGCCAGATCCGCGATGTTGATATGGCTTCTGAAATGGTAGCTTACAGCAAGAGCAACATCCTTGCTCAGGCAGGACAGTCAATGCTCGCTCAGGCTAACCAGTCAACTCAGGGCGTACTTAACTTAATCCGTTAAGCTTGCGGTTACAAGCTTTCTCAAGACATTTTAAAAAAATGTGAAAAACACGCCTTGGCCGGTTGCGCGGCCGGCCAAGATGTGTTATTATAATAATACGCAAGGAAGCGTACCTAATAATTGGATTCAAGGATGAAGCCGAATATCATAAGCAGTATCTCTATATTGCAAGTTACATACGGATAGGTGTATCCGGTGGACTTAAATTCTACGAATCAGTTAGCAGGAAGTTTCTCTTGCATAATTCACTACACTACAATTAAATAACGAAGACCGAGTTTTATTTGTGGTATCAATTTACGGCAAGAAACTCAATCATCGGCAAGGAAGCCGAAAAATATTTTCAAGGAGGAAAATTTTATGAGTATGGTAGTACAGCACAATTTATCAGCAATGAACACAAACAGACAGTTAGGTATCTCTACAGGTGATCTTTCCAAGTCAACAGAGAAGTTGTCAAGTGGATACAGAATCAACCGTGCAGGCGATGACGCAGCAGGATTAAAGATTTCTGAGAAGATGAGAAGCCAGATCCGTGGTCTTAATCAGGCATCTGATAACGCAGAGAATGGTA
>JAILJL010000155.1 GCA_024694785.1 Lachnospiraceae bacterium | reverse complement strand
GAAACATATTAAAGAAAAATGAAACTTTTAAAGGAGGAATGCTATAATGCAGACAAGCATTAGCAAAAGATTATTGGCAGGCCTTTTGTCAATCGTTATGGTGCTTAGCCTCTTCGTTGCTACTCCGGCAAAGACAGAAGCAGCAGATAATGAAGTATTATCGGTAGCCCTTTCATGCGTAGTTGGCGCAACTAATGTAGCGGGACTTCATGGTTCCTCATTTGTTGCTAACTGTGACGTAGACGAGGTTAAGATTGGTGCTACAGATGTTACACCATCCGTATATTATGGCGGCGTTGATGTTAACAACGGATCTTATGATCTTGATCCGGATGTTAGAGTTGGTAACGCTACAAGAGAGATTACAATTACACTCCTTCCTGCAGATGTTGATGCATACAAGAACATCAAGACTGCTCAGGTATTCTTAGGAAGAATGGCTTCCAACAAGACTCTTGGTTGGGAGAAGGCAGACTTCGCAATCGTAGGAAGATATGTAATCGTTACTACTAAGACAACAAGATATGACAATACTGTAGCACAGGGTGATATCTTAGGTCTTAAGACACCTATTTCATATCAGTACTATTTCCCGAAGACTCTTACGGGATTCCAGGTAGTATACTTCTCGTTAGGAGCTCTTACATGGAAGTATACAGAGGATGACGGAGCTCATTGGACATATCCTACATATCCAATCCTTGGTTCCGCTCAGGGAGCAGGCAAGTATTATGCAGTAGAGACAGTTATCTCTGCTAACCCTGGCTTCGTATTACCGGCAGAATTTACTGATGTAGTTGCAGCTGACGGCGTAAGAAAGTTCACGCTTTCCGGCTTAAGCACAGATAAGAAGAGTGGTATTCTTACAATCACTAACATTATCCCTACAACAACAGCTAAGTACCAGGATCCTTCGATCACATCAATCGAGCTTCCTCGTTATATGAACTTTGGTACTAACGAAGTTAACTTACCTGCAGACGTTACATCCAAGATGCCTTCAAGCTTCTATGTAACATTAAATGGCGAGAGAAAAGAAGTTAAGTCTACTTTAATCGCTAACGGCAATGCAGAGTGGGTAGTATATACAACTTCCGGCGGCACATTAAGAAAAATGGAGCCTAACGAGAAGATTGAGAAGTCCAATACTTGGGATGTCGGTGGAACTGAGCATGTATACTATGCTGTTCTTGAGACAACTTCAAGATTCGTTAACAGATACAACATCACAGAGGATAAGTTCCTTCCTGTTCGTGCTGACTTATTCTATGCAAGCATGGCAGACGGACATAACTTACTTGGCGAGTATGATACATTTATCCGAAGTGCCGGTGAAGGCCTTAATCTTGATGCAAGCTATGGTTGGGTAATCGCATTTACAGTTAATGATGAGAGAACATACGGCGTAGGTACTTCAACACCTGTTGATGCACTTAAGCAGATTGATGCTCCTACAATTAACTTCTATGGTTATGGTACAGCTTACCAGGCATATGCATTTGGTCAGGGTACAACTCACTTCATGATGAAGGATTTAGCAGGTACAACTTATGATGCGGATAACCCAACACATACATGCCCTGTAGCTAATGCAGCTATTTACAAGGCATATGTTGATGGAACACCTAACTTCTCAGTTGGTTCTCCTGTAGTATTTGCTTATTTTGATGTAACAGCTAATACAACAAGCGAAGTTAAGACAGGTGCGCTTTCCATTTCTATGGATACACCTTTCCCGGGTGCCTCAGTATTCTATAACATCACAGGTCTTGCAGCATCTATGGATCTTGCAAAGGCAATTGATACTTCTGCAGCAGCAGTTGCTGATGTAGTAGTTGGCTGGGATGGAATTACTGTTTCCGGTATGAACTATGGTGATGAAGAATTTGACTTCTTTGATGAACTTACAGCTTATATGTACATTCCTGTAGTGGATGGCTACAAGCTTGGCTTCACACCTGAAGTTAAGATCAACGGTAAGGCAGCTTCTGCTGTTGAAATCGTTGAGCAGGACGGTAAGACATATATCTATGTAGAGAACAAGTACACACTTGAAGGATATGGTTACATTGGTAACTCACTCGCTATGGGCGGTGAGTACTGCTTCAAGCAGCCATTTACCAACATCAAGGTTCCGAAGGCAGGTTCTGCAGTTCAGAAGACTCTTGAATTAAGTGGTTCTACTAAGGAATATGCTTATGAGTTCGATGACATCATTTGGTATGAGAATGGTATCGAATTTGATGGCGATACATTTACAAAGGGCAAGAGATATACAGCAGTTGTTACAATTGCTCAGCCTTATATTGCGCAGGATGTTACAAGCCTTGCAGTATTACAGGGTAACGTAAGAGTATTAACAACAGCAGGTCAGTATATTACACAGGCTAAGGCAGTTGCTGCTGACGGTCTTGTAACAATTACATTCGAGTTTGGCGAGTGTAGAGAAGCTCAGCTTCAGGCAGTTGCTGATCTTGTAATCAATGTTCCTAACGGAATGGCAAATGCTGATTTCTATAAGTATGTTGTTAACCATATGTATCCTGAACTCATCTACGTTGGTGGTGAGACAGGTGTTGGTTCTGTAGCTACACTTAGTGTAAATGGTACATTATATCCTGCAACAGAAGCAGGTTTGACAGATGCTATGGGCGCTAAGTATCCTGGTATCTTAGCATACAACAAGGATCTTAAGACAGCTCAGCACTTTGAGTTTACTGCATTTACACCAGCAGGTGTTGGTTATGCATTCAACATCATTATTAACGTTGAAGGTGTTAAGGATGCCCTTGCATTCGACGCTAACGGCGGTGTATACACAGGTACAGGTTGCGTAATCGAGCGTGGTAAGGCATACGGATTCAAGTATGATCCTGCTGAGATCTACAGAGAAGGCTACTTATTCGCAGGCTGGTTCACAGCTGCTGAAGGTGGTACAAGAATCTATGCTAAGACAATCGCTGATGGTACTGTTAAGAAAGTATATGCACACTGGGTTAAGGTATTTACAGGTAAGGTTTGGTCACTTACTGCTGCATCCTATGCTACGGGTCGTCTTACAGTAACAGCAGGCAAGATTGCTACTAAGTATGATGGATTTGAGTTCTCAGTATCTCAGGATGGCGTTAACTGGATTACAGTTAGCAAGGCTAACAGCAAGGTTAACTACTTTGCAGGTTTAGCTAAGGGTACATACAGCGTACGTGTAAGAGCTTACAGACGTGACTCTGCAGGCAGAATCGTATACGGTGCATACAGCCCGGTTGTTAAGGCAACAGTTAAATAATTTAGCTTTTTAGACATAAGCTTACAAAAGGACCTCTGCCTCTTTGGGGCGGAGGTCCTGATTTTAAAGACGAGAGGAGATAAGTAAGTTATGAGAAAATTAAAGAAACTGCTGGCACTTCTTTTGTCCTTTGTGATGGTTGTATCCATATTTGCGGGAATGACGCCTGCTGGAACAGCCAATGCAGCAGATGATCTTATGATTGAGCTTTCGACAAGTATTGCTAAGGGCTTAAGAGTAGGATATAAGACAGAAGAAGTTAAAGTATCAAAGATGACGCTTGGAACGTCAAGTGTTGCATATGACGGATTGAAGATTGGTTTTGCTGACGGTAAGTCAGCGCTTGACCCTGACAGTATGCTTGAGTCCGGCGTTAATTATACAATGACTTTGGAATTCACTGTTTCAAATAAGTCAATTTTTTCAGGCGTAAGCAGTGCAAGAATATACACATATGCATCGGCTTACGACAAGTCACTTTCTGATTATGTAACAGGAAATGTTACGATTAGTGGTGATGTAGTTACGATTAGAGCGAATATAACAGCATATCCGATACTTATAGGTATTGAAGAGATTGGTAAGCTTGCTTGGGATCTCACTATGGGCTATGCACCTAATAAAACAGCTAATATATTGGATAATAAGAACGTACATTATACAGCATCCCAGATTAGCTGGTATTATACGGCAAATGGCGGTAGTACAAGAGAGTCTGTATCCACTGTCACCAAGCCGGCAGATGGTTCAAGTACATATTATATTGCGAATCTCACACTTACAGCAAGTAGAGGATATTGCTTTAAAGAATACACAGACGCAGAGCGTCTTGCAATTACAACAACCAGCGAGAAATATAAATTTACATATGGTACAACAGGTAAAGACAAGGTTACACTTGAAATATCAGGTATCGTTCCGGTTGAATCCTTCGGAATGGCAGAAGATAAGATAACGAGTATAGCTTTTGATACAGAGCGAATAGTTTTATATCGTGATAATCTTCAGGCACAAGATCTTTATAGTGTTCTTCCGTCGATGATAAGTGCATCATATGGTACGTCGCCGATGGGATATATCAGTATAAGTGCAACGCCTTGGAAGATATATGGTGTTGATGGCAGACTTGCAACAGGCAGAATTACTGCAGGAAGCACGTTTTATGCGATATATCCAATGACAGAGCTTGAGAAGGAATTTAGGAGATATGGAAAGACAGATAGTTTCCATATTATGGCATGCTACGGTACTGATACTACTCCTGATTTCAACGCAGCAGATCCTAAGTTGCGTGATTATAGAAGAACTAACTGGACGATTAAGATTCAGGTTCCGGCAACATACACCGGTGTTGCTATGAATAATAACATGCCGGTTATTACTTTTAATAATGATGGTACTTATAATGTAGCTACCTCAGGCGGCACTTATGCCGGAACTGCAGCTACGGCTTATCCGCCGACAAATGCGGGAATTACCGGTATGACATTCTCCTCAGGCACTACAGTGTCAGGTAACAGCATTAACGGCCCTGCAATATACACAGCATGGGGCAAGGGAGCCGGCAATCCTGCAACACCTGTTATCTATAAGTATTATGATAAGAACGAGAATAATGTAATAAATGGTGAGAATATCACCGTAACAATGTCTTATGTTCCGACAAGTGATGTCGAGATTATGAAGAGCTTCGTATATCGTGGCAACATTAGAGGCGATGCCAATATTATGAAGGCCATTGATATGAATAAGATCTGGACAGTATGGACAGCAAATAGCGGCGGCTTCATATATGATAACGGAGTTACGAGGTTTGCCGAGACAGCAGCTTATACCCTTAATATCTATGTACCGGTTAAGCGCGGTTATCAGATCTTGGGAGGCACATATACACTTGCTTCTACAGATCCGAGCCATACAGGATATGCTTATGTCGAGAATAATTTACTTCATTTAACATTTTATTTCCAGAAGATTACTGATAAGCTTGGATTTATCAGTTCAAGAGGAGTTAAGAAGAAAGTATACTTTAAGAGCTTCGATGCTCCTATAGCCGGTATGAGCGTTCCTAAGAAGCTTGATCTTACTGATAAAACCGCTAATTATATGTCGTTTATAAGTATCAACTGGTTAGAGGAAGGTAAGAACTTTACCGGTACTACATTTACAGCAGGCAAGAGATATGAAGCAACAGTTGTACTTAACGCAAGCAAGGGATTCATAAGTGCCGATAATGCTAATGTAAGAGATCTCATCGGAGATTATACATATGTAATACAGGCGCTTGCAGATAAGACCAAGCAGACCATCGAGATTCGTTATGCATTTGGTATCTGTCCGACTAAGAAGGCAAAGACAATCGAGTCTATCTCAATAGAGATGGAGAATGGTGTATCAATAGCG
>JAILJL010000121.1 GCA_024694785.1 Lachnospiraceae bacterium | reverse complement strand
TACTTGATGAGCCTGTATCGGGCGTCGATGCACAGGGGGAGAAGAATTTTTACAGGATAATAGATGAGCTTAAGCGTAACTACGATATGGCGATCATACTTATATCGCATGACCTCGACCTTGTTATGAAGTATGCCGATAATGTCGTATTGCTTGATCATACAATATTAAAGCAGGGAACCCCGTATGCGGTCTTTACGAGCGATGAGTTTAAAAGTGCATTCCCGGGTTATGAGCTTATGGCGGGAGGAAATAAAGATGAGTAGTATATTTCCTTTCTTAAGATATGATTTTATGGTACTTGCTTTGTTGGCGGTACTTATAATATCACCGCTATTCGGTATGCTTGGTACTATGATAGTGACCAGGCGTATGGCATTTTTCTCGGATGCTTTGGGACATTCGGCGTTAACCGGAATTGCGGTGGGTGTTGTATGTGGAATTACTGATACAACAATTTCCATGATAATATTCGCGATTGTTTTCGCACTTCTTCTAAATGAGATAGGAAGAAGAACGATGGTATCCCATGATACGATTATCTCTGTGTTCTCATCGGCATCACTTGCGATAGGTCTTGCGATATTGTCGAGAGGCGGTAATTTCAGTAAGTATTCGTCACTTCTTGTCGGAGATATATTATCGATTACACGAAGAGAAATTGTGTACTTACTCGTTATACTTATTGTGACGATGGGATTCTTTATGGTATTCGGCAATAAGCTTATGGCGGTAAGCCTTAATGCTCCGCTTGCAAGAAGCAGGGCATTGCCGGTAGGCTTGCTGGAAAACTTATTCTCCGTACTTGTTGCACTTGTAGTAACGCTCTCGATTAAATGGGTAGGAATACTTATAATCAATGCGCTTTTAATACTGCCTGCGGCAGCATCGGCAAATATGTCTTCGAATGTACGGGAATACCATTTTATGTCGATATTATTCTCGCTGTTTTCGGGATTATCCGGTCTTATATTGTCATATTATGTAAATGTGGCAACAGGGCCTATGATAGTTATAATTGCAGCGGTTATATATTTCGGAACGTACGTATATACGAGAAAGAATCCTAATGCTTAATTGGTTATCGGGGAGGATTAATAATGAAAAATAAAAACAGCGTGCCAAAATTAATGTTAAATGTGATTCTGCCTATAGTATTTCTTGTCTTATTGATACTGATAGTGCCGAGGGTTTGCAGCCTGTTTCTGCCTTTTGTAATAGGTTACATTATCTCGCTTATGGCAAATCCGTTGGTGAAGTTTCTTGATAAGAAGATTAAGATTAAGCGCAAGATGGGCTCTGTTGTTGTAATTGTGATTGTACTCGCACTTGTGGTCCTTATTCTGTACGGAATATTCCTTGCATGCGGAGCTTTTGTTAATCATATAATGGGTAATCTTCCGTCTATCAGCGCATCTTTAAAGAGTGAATATGATAAGATTATAGCGTCGCTTACGAGAATAGTATATATGATGCCGAAAGATTTGCGTACAAGCTTCGAGACATTCGGAGACAGGGCGCAGGATGCGGTAACCACATGGATATCGGGACTCGGTACGGGAACCATTTCCACACAGGTTTCAAAGATGGCAAGCAATATCCCGGGAGTTCTTATAGGTATTATATTCGGACTTCTGTCTGCATACTTCTTTATTGCCGATAAGCTCAAGATAGAAGCATGGCTTAAGAAGAATATGTCGGATAATTTCAACAAGACGATTAAGATAATCAAAGTTGACTGCCTTGATGTAATAGGCGGATACTTTAAGGCACAGTTTAAGATTATGGCTGTGGTATATGTGGTTCTTGTAATAGGTCTTGGAATCTTCAAAGCGCCTTATTATGGTGTATCTGCATTCGGAATAGCTTTTGTGGATATGTTGCCGTTCTTCGGAACAGGTACGATCCTGGGGCCGTGGGCGGTTGTAAAGATTCTTACCGGAGAGTATGCCAAAGCTATATATCTTATAATTCTTTACCTTGTGACGCAGCTTGTGCGTCAGCTTATACAGCCGAAGTTACTCGGAGATTCCATCGGTATGAATCCTTTTGCGACATTGTTTTTTATGTATGTGGGATACCTGTGGGGAAGTGTGCTTGGAATGATTATTGCGGTTCCGGTTGCGATGCTTTTTATTAATCTTTGCAAGTCGGGAGCGTTTGATGATATGGTGTACTCGGCAAAGACTTTGTACGACATGCTTAGGAATTATCTTAAGCTTGAAAAATAAATGATTTAATTATTTACCTAGTTGAGTTTTCAGTGCTATAATTAACGAAGAATAATGAAAGGAAGTGTACTAAAATGGCACATAATGGAGGTTTTGCTACGACTGCGATTCATGCGGGCGTAACCAGGGAGAAGGGATACCGTTCCCTTGCGATGCCGATATATCAGACATCGACATTTTATTTTGAAAATTGCGAGCAGGGTGGTAAGTGCTTTGCAGGAGAAGAGGAAGGATTCATCTATACCCGTCTTGGCAACCCTACAACCAATTTACTTGAGGAGAAGGTAGCAGCACTTGAGGGAGCAGAGGCAGCGGTTGCATGTTCATCGGGTATGGGTGCCGTATCTTCATGTATGTGGACGATTGCAGCAGCAGGTAAGCATATTGTTGCTGATAAGACATTATACGGATGCACTTTTGCATATCTTAATCATGGTATGACACGTTACGGAGTAGAAGTTGATTTTGTTGATACTTCAGATCCTGAGAACGTAAGACGTGCTTTAAAGCCTAATACATGCTGTGTGTATCTTGAGACACCGGCTAACCCGACAATCAAGATTACGGATATCGCAGCAGTAGCTAAGATTGCACATGAATATAATCCTGAGATTATGGTTGTTTGCGATAATACATTTGCGACACCTTATCTTCAGAGACCGTTGGAGCTTGGCGCAGATGCAATCATTCATTCCGCAACCAAGTATCTTAACGGACACGGCGATGTTATCGCGGGCTTTGTTGTAGGTTCCAAGGAATTCATCACAAACGTTAAGATGTTCGGTCTTAAGGATATGACTGGTGCCGTTATGGGACCGCAGGAAGCATTTCTTATCTTAAGAGGTCTTAAGACTATGGAAGTTCGTATGCAGCGTCACTGCGAGAATGCGGTTAAACTCGTTGAGTACTTACAGTCAGAGGCTAAGGTAGAGGAAGTTGCTTATCCGGGACTTAAAGATCATCCGGGACATGATGTTGCAGCTAAGCAGATGCATAACGGATTCGGCGGTATGATTTCAATTAAGGTTAAGGGTGGCAAGCCGGCAGGTATGAAGTTTGTTAACTCACTTAAGATGTGCGTTATCGCAGTTTCATTAGGTGATGCAGAGACTCTTGTTGAGCATCCTGCTTCAATGACACATTCGACATATTCACCTGAAGAATTAAAGGCAGCTGATATCGATGAAGGTTTGGTACGTATTTCCGTAGGTCTTGAGAACATCGAAGATATCATTGCAGACTTTAAGCAGGCATTTGCTCAGGTATAAATAGTAATAGAGGTATGTTGAAAAATGAGTAACGAAAATAGTAATAAAAAAGGTGTCGGCGCACTTGACTTCTTCTGTATAGGCTTTGGCGCCATCGTAGGAGTCGGCTGGGCAGTATCCATCAATAACTGGATGGCTAACTGCGGAGGTCCGGTGCCTGCAGCACTTGGTTACATTTTGGCGCTTGTTATGATGATTCCGATTGCACTTGTATATTGCGAGCTTG
>JAILJL010000101.1 GCA_024694785.1 Lachnospiraceae bacterium | reverse complement strand
AATGAAAAGGGCAGGAAAAAGCGCTATAAGGAAAAGATGCCTAAGGCAGAAAAGCGCGAAATTTGGGAATTTGTCAAAGAGTTCTTATTTACCAGACCTTTGTGTTTTTTAAGCTGGTTTATGGTACTTGTCTTTATTGCGATGGTTTATGTTACTGCGGGATATGGAGATTAGAAGTATTGGTCAAATAAATATGGGCAGCACATAGTGTGCTGCCCATTAATTATTGATTATATTCTTTTCTCTACGAACTGCAATATATCATTCCATACTTCTTCTTTACCGAGTTCATTATGAATCTCATGTCTCATATTAGGATAGAGCTTCATCTGATAGTCATCACGGTTAAGCTTTCTTAATCGGCTGTCAACTTCGCGAACTCCGTTACCCCACTCGCCTACAGGATCCATATCACCGGATATCATAAATATAGGAAGCTTGGTCGGAACCATTCCGTCCCAGTCATCGCCGGATACGAAAAGAAGCACACGTACAAGATCTTCATATGCCGCAGCGGTAAATGTAAAAGTACAATACTTATCAGCCATATATTTCTTGATAACGTCCTCATCATGAGTCAGCCAATCGTATTCGGTCTTAATGTTGTCATACTTCTTATTGTAGCTTCCGAACATCACGCTCGTTAAGAACTTGGAACGCGTTCTATCACCTTTTAACCTGCGAACAAGCTTAATCATGTTAAGGCCCGCCTTTGCAGCACCGCTCTTTCCACCCGTACCGCAGATAATAAGTCCGTCATAATCATTGCCGTAGTATGCGACAACCGCACGGGCAATGAACGAGCCCATGCTATGTCCCCACAAGAACACTTTCTTATCAGGGTACTGCTTCTTTATGATCTCTGTCATTGTATGAACATCGTCAACCATGTGACGCCAGCCGTCCTTCTTGCCCATATATCCAAGTTCTTCGTCAGAAGGAGCAGAAGTCTTATGACCCATATGGTCATTACCGAATACCAGTATTCCGTGACCCGTAAGGAAATCAATAATCGGCTCATAACGCTCGATATACTCGCACATGCCGTGAGATATCTGAAGAAGCGCTTTTACATCTGTATTCGGAGTATACACGAAATAATGAATGTCATTTAATCCGTTGCTTCCGAGGAACGCGCCATCTGTTTTAATGTAATTCATAAACCTGCCTCCTTATTATTCTTTTATAAAAGTTCTGCTTTCTATGCAAAGAATGCTTTTACAAGGCTATATAATGCAAACTCGTCTTCCGAACCCATGAATTCTCTTGCGGAATGCATAGCAAGCATCGGGATACCGATATCTACCGTCTTAACCGGTGTGTGTGCGGATGCAATAGAACCTAAAGTTCCGCCGCCACGTACATCTGAACGATTCTCGAATCTCTGATATTTAATCTTAGCATTGTCGCATAATCCCTTAACGATTGCGATACCTTCGCAGTCTGTTGCATAAGACTGTGAGCAAGCTGCCTTGATGCAGAAACCGCCGTTAAGTACAGGCTTATTTGTAATATCCATCTTGCCGACTTTATTAGGATGGGTTGCATGCGCAACGTCAACGGATAAAAGAATTCCGTTATAAATTGCGGATACTCTTTCCTGCTCGTTATAGTTAAGTGCTGCAGCTATCTTCTCTATTACATGATTAAGAAGGAGTGAACCTGCACCCTGCTTCGTACCGGAACCTATCTCTTCATGGTTAAAAAGTGCGATTAAATGAATGTTCTTCTCGTCAGCACCTTCAAGTATACCGGAAATAAGTGCCTGGCATGATGTGATATTATCAAGTCTCGGAGCAGAGATGAAATCCTTATCCATTCCTACATATTCAGGCTTCTCAGGATTATATACAAATAATTCGTAATCAAGGATATCTTCCTTCTTAACACCTAGCTTCTTGGCAAGATATGAAAGAAGGAATTCCTTATCTTCAAGCTTCTCTTTTAACATTCCGATTAAAGGAAGCATATCTGTCTGCGCGTTAATCTCAACACCCTTATTAACTTCGCGGTTCATATGGATTGCGAGATTCGGGATGTAGAGAATCTTGTCCTTTGCATCAAAGAACTTAATCTCCGGCTTAAAAGCATCCTTAGATCTTACAGCTACCTTACCTGCAAGTGAGAGTGGACGATCAAACCATGTGTTATAGATTGCTCCGCCGTAGATTTCGATATTAACCTGTCCGTATCCATTGGTATTAACTTCCGGTGACGGCTTAACAAAGAGGCACGGGAAATCCGTATGTGCGGCTGCCATTCTGAAAGCTGCTTTCTTGTCAGTGCTTTTACCCACATGGAAAGCTATAATTGTTGAATCATTGTGGTTAATATAATAATTGCCGCCCTTCTTAAGCTTCCATTCATCAGTCATTGAAAGCGCCTTATATCCTTCGGCTTCGAGCTGTGAAACCGTATCAAGTACTACATGGAAAGGTGTAATACCATTCTCAAGCATAGAAAAAAGCTTATCATTAATCTGTTTTACGTTCTTGTTCATACGTCCTCCTAAATATGGAATAAAATCCCCTAATAAAACAATTTTATCACTCATTATTGCTTTCTACAACCGATTTAATCTATAATTGTGGTGAGGAGGAATAAGATGCTTCTACTTAATATACCT
>JAILJL010000075.1 GCA_024694785.1 Lachnospiraceae bacterium | reverse complement strand
GCTTCTGTCTTTGCCGGAGTAGCAACGAAGAGGCTAAGCACCATAACGATTGACAAAAGGCCTGCCAATAATCTTTTGCTAATGCTTGTCTGCATTATAGCATTCCTCCTTTAAAAGTTTCATTTTTCTTTAATATGTTTCCCATTCTATCCCCGGCTACCAGATTCCGAACAACGTTCCACAAGCTTTAAAGCCTACTAATAAATCCAACAAAATCAAGAAAAAGTTTAAGATAGAGTAATAATTCACAATTTATTAACATTTAAAGGAAAAAGCAGATGTAATTAAAAGTAAAAAACGCCAAAAGGGTCATGCGTCCCAAAAGTTGGACCGCATGACCCTGCGATTTCGACTTTTAATATCAAGTAAAACAAATACCGTATTTATAAGGTTACTCCGTTTTTCTTAAGTAACTCTCTCGCACTTACAACCGAGTCGATTCCTTCCTTATTCTTAACAGGTGCAAATTCCTTTTCGCGAATCACCTCGAACGGAAGATTATCCTTCATCATATGTATCATGTCAAGGATAAGCGTCTCATACTTATGACCGTTAGGCTCCGTCGGCGCCACCGGACTACCATTCTCATCTATACACGGAATCTTTTTATCCACTATATGCAAAGGAAGCGGATTATCGATTATCTTCTCAAGCTCTTCTACCTTAAATAAGTAATTAAGGATTACGCCATAATCATATGCATAGCTTCCGTCCGGGAACTTTTCGTTCATAAGCTCATCAGTAAGCTCATAGTACTCTACAATTGACGGGCGTCCGTCTTCCAGGCAGATAACCCCGACTTTCTCATCACGGGCGGCCTTCTTAATAACCTTGCTCCCGGAAGAGAATCCGCCATTTATGACAGAACCCACGAATACCGGGTCTGCCATTCTCTGCAATACATTATCAACAGCGAAGACATTAAGCCACTCAATTCCCTCTTTCTTAATGCACATATCAAGCCCCGAATGATAAAGCGATGAGAACCATCCGCCATTACCATTAGGTGATGTAGCAAGGCGCCCCTTATCTTCAAGGAGTATCTTACCGTTCATATCCGTAGCCGGCGCCATCTCCTGCTTAAAGAAGTGCACATACTCACCCTTGTATCCGAAGTACTCATGCTCTTTGAAAAACTCCATGGTTGCTTCATGGTTCTTGTCAGATGTCATAACAAACAAATGCACATATTTCTCTGCCTTACGTACAACGTCCATTAAATTGTTGATAAGACATTCAAATATATATAGCTCACGGGTTACACCTATGTTAAAGCATCCTTTAGGGCTGTCGGAACCAAGTCTTGTTCCCATACCTCCCGCAAGAAGCACGGTTGCCACCTTGCCTGCCTTAATCGCCTCAATTCCGACTGCCTCATACTTCTCACGATTCGCTTTGATCTTCGCATCTGTCAATACTTCGATAGGAGTAATCTTGCCCTTACCTGCCTGATGAGCTGCTCTGTCAATTACGCCAAAGTCTGTCTCGTCAATCTGCCGGAGTAAGGCTTCGCGAGCCTTATCATCAAGTTCGTCGTAGTATTTAAGCACCTGCTCCTGATTATATTCTTTACATTTAATTCTTGCCTTATCCAATGCCATGTTCTTACCCTTTCTTAACTAAAAGCTTTCATGCAGTCTTTGTATCTGCCTCATCATGTTGCCGGACTCCGACAATTTAAGTACGTTACCGATTCTCTTTCTGACCAGACTCGAGTCGTAAGGCTTCGTAATTATCTCGAGTGCGCCTCTGCTTAATGCTTCCTCCTCATAATCCTTCTCACCGTAAGCAGTTATCATAATTACCGGAATCTCCTTAAGATAGAGGTACTCAGCCATCTTCTCGAGTAATGTCAGTCCGTTCATCTTAGGCATATGTATATCTGCTATTATAAGACTTATTGATTTGAAATTATTCTTAAGAAGCTCAAACGCTTCTTCTCCGTTGGTTGCTTCCAGTATATGATACTCTTCTTCCATCATATGAGTGATTATCTTCCTGTCAATCTTCTGATCGTCCACAATAAGTATCGTACGACGTACATCCGGAAGATCGACTACATAATTACGCTCACGCTCGAACTCGAGCCGTGCAGTGAATTCATCCTTGGAAATCGGCTTGGAAAAATAATATCCCTGTATGCAGTCGCATCCCATACTTGCAAGCAACTCGTACTGCGCTTTGGTCTCCACGCCTTCCGCAACCGTGCCCATATTGAGTGCCCTGGCCATCTGGATAATTGAATAGAGGATATTATCCGCCCGCTCCGACGTCTCGAGATCGTCGATGAACTTCATGTCAATCTTAAGGATATCTACATTAAAGTCCTTAAGCATATTAAGCGATGAATACCCGGATCCGAAATCATCCATAAGAATCTGAAAAGAAGAATCCTTGAACTCTTTAATTGCTTCCGCCATATACTTCGGATTGTCCTGGTAAGCCCCTTCCGTA
>JAILJL010000025.1 GCA_024694785.1 Lachnospiraceae bacterium | reverse complement strand
GCAATTATACATGAGATTAACGTAGTCAAGGTTCAGGAGGAGCTTTCTTTAAAGATCAAGGAGAAGATTGACGAGAATCAGAAAGACTATATTCTGCGTGAGCAGATGAGAGCAATAAGGACAGAGCTTGGTGATGATGTTGATGGAAGTGAAGCGGATGACTTTAGAGCGGAGATAGAGAAGCTTGAAGCTGATGAATCTGTTAAGACCAAGCTTAAAAAAGAGCTTTCACGTTATGAGCATGTAAGTTCAAACTCTTCCGAAAGTGCGGTTCTTCGTGCATATATCGAGACTGCCCTTGAGTTACCGTGGAATCATATGTCTCCGGACGTGATTGACCTTAAGCGCGCGGAAAAAGTGCTTAATGAGGACCATTACGGAATGGAGAAAGTCAAGGAGCGTATTATAGAATTCCTTGCGGTCCGTGCACTTGCCAAGTCCCAGGATAGTCAGATAATCTGTCTTGTGGGACCTCCGGGAACCGGTAAAACTTCTATCGCGAAGTCGATTGCAAGAGCTTTGCAGAAGGAATACGTACGTATATCTCTTGGCGGCGTCAGAGATGAGGCTGAGATAAGAGGTCATAGAAAGACATATGTCGGTGCAATGCCGGGAAGAATTATTGAGGGATTACGTGATGCCAAGGTTGCCAATCCTTTGATGCTTCTTGATGAGATCGATAAGGTAGGTTCTGATGCAAGGGGCGATACATCTTCTGCATTACTTGAGGTACTCGATCCCGATCAGAACAGTAAGTTCAGAGATCATTATCTCGAGATTCCCGTGGATTTAAGCAAGGTATTTTTCCTTGCCACCGCGAATTCCTTATCGGAGATTAAGAAGCCTTTGCTTGATCGTATGGAGGTTATCGAAGTAAGCGGTTATACTGAGAATGAGAAGTTCCATATAGCAAAGGAATATTTAATTAAGCGACAGTCTGAGAAGAATGGTTTAAATAAGCGGCAGTGTGATATTACGGATGGTGCCGTAAGAGACATAATCGCATTCTATACGAAGGAAGCCGGAGTGCGTACTTTGGAGCGTAAGATCGGTGAAGTATATAGAAAAGCTGCAAAAGAGATTCTGCTTAATGACGTTAAGGGAATTAAGGTTACTAAAGCTAATCTTAAGGATTACTTAGGTAAGAGGATATATCGCCCGGACAGGCAGTTAACACACGAAGAAGTGGGAATTGCCCATGGTCTTGCATGGACCGAGGTGGGCGGTGATACTTTATCGGTTGAAGTAAATGTCTTGCCGGGTTCCGGTGAACTTGCTTTAACGGGTAATCTTGGTGATGTCATGAAAGAGTCTGCAAAGGCAGGTCTTTCTTTTATCCGCTCAATTGCGTTAAAGTACAGAGTTCCTAAGGAATTCTTTAAAGAAAATGATATACACATTCATATACCTGAAGGAGCAGTTCCGAAGGATGGTCCTTCGGCAGGTATAACCATGGCATGTGCTATGTTGTCTGCAATAACGGGACAGCGCCTAAGAAGCGATGTAGCGATGACGGGCGAGATTACGCTTCGCGGTCGTGTGCTTCCTGTCGGTGGACTCAAGGAGAAGACTTTGGCTGCTAAGATGAATGGTTTCAAGACTGTTTTGATTCCTGCCGAGAACAGACCTGATATTGAGGAGCTTTCACAGGAGATAACAAAAGGTCTTAACATCGTATATATTTCGTCCTTCCAGGATGCGGCAAAGTATGCTTTTATTAAGGAATAGAGGATTTTATGAAGATTAAGAATGTAGCGCTTGAGACGGTATGCGGTGTAACTTCCAAATTACCGGATAACAAGCTTCCGGAAGTTGCTTTTGCGGGGAAGTCTAACGTCGGCAAGTCCTCACTTATCAATGCGCTTATGCAAAGAAAAGCTCTTGCCAGAACGTCGGCACAGCCGGGTAAGACGCAGACGATTAACTTCTATAATGTGAATGATGAGATTTATTTTGTTGATCTCCCGGGATACGGCTATGCAAAGGTAAGTCAGACCGAGAAAGAAAAATGGGGTAAGATGATAGAGAAGTACCTCCACACAAGCAAGCAGCTTAAGGCGGTATTTCTGCTCATCGATATCCGTCATGATCCGTCCGCAAATGATGTTAATATGTATGAATGGATGAAGTATCAGGGCTTTGCCCCGATAGTTATTGCGACCAAAGCTGATAAGATTAACAGATCTCAGTTATCTAAGCAGCTTAAAGTCGTACGTACAGGGCTTAAGATGGATAAAGGCGGCATCCTTATTCCGTTTTCTGCTGAGACTAAGGCAGGCCGTGACGAGATATATGAGATAATCGATTCGATTATAAGCGAATCGAATAAGATAGGGGAAGGGTTAAAAAATGAAGAATAAATATGTGTTCACAGGCGCGTTTCTTGTACTTATTATAATAATTACAGTAGTTATAGGCGTTGTGAGCAATAAAAAAGATAAACCTGAGAATGAATCCATTGAAGTTGTAGCATCTTTCTATCCGGTTTATGTAATTGCCAATAACTTACTTGACGGTATCGATGATGTTAATCTTAAATCGCTGAGTGAACCGAAGACGGGATGCCTTCACGATTTTCAGTTAACGCCTGAAGATATGAAGCTTCTTGAAAAGGCTGATATTTTTATTATTAACGGTTCCGGAGCAGAGTCCTTTATGGATAAAATAATATCTGATTGCGAGGGTATTACGATAATTAATGGAACAGAAGGCATAGAAGGTGAAGAAGA
>JAILJL010000208.1 GCA_024694785.1 Lachnospiraceae bacterium | reverse complement strand
AGGTATGTCGCTTTTTCTGCAAAGGATTATCAGGTTTTGAAGCACCTTCTATATAAATTCTCTTCGCCTTTTGAGATTCAGGCGAAGAGAATTGATATAGAAGGTGCTTCAACACCTGATTATCCTTTGCAGAAAAAGCGCCATACCTTTGAATACTTAAGAACAATATCACATTTAAGACCTAGAACAAATGCATTCCAGGCAACTTTTAGAGTACGTTCCTTAGCAGCATATGCAATTCATCAGTTCTTCCAGGAGCGTAATTTTGTATATGTTAACACACCGCTTATTACGGGCTCTGACTGTGAGGGTGCAGGCGAGATGTTCCAGGTAACAACATTGGATCTTAAGAACATTCCACATAATGAGGACGGAAGTGTTGATTATTCCAAGGATTTCTTTGGAAAGCCAACGAACCTTACGGTATCCGGACAGCTTAACGGTGAGACATATGCAATGGCATTCCGTGATATATATACATTCGGACCGACATTTAGAGCAGAGAACTCCAATACTACGCGTCATGCGGCAGAGTTCTGGATGATTGAGCCGGAGATGGCATTCTGCGATCTTGCCGATGATATGGATATTGCGGAAGCAATGCTTAAGTACGTAATCAACTATGTACTTGAGAATGCGCAGGAAGAGATGGAATTCTTCAATACATATGTAGATAAGGGGCTCATTGAGAGACTTAAGCATGTAGCTTCATCTGATTTCGGAAGAGTTACATATACGGAAGCAATCGATATTTTATCGAAGCATAACAATAAATTCGACTATAAGGTATCGTGGGGATGCGATCTTCAGACAGAGCATGAGAGATACTTAACCGAAGAAGTATTCAAGAAACCGATCTTTGTAACGGATTATCCGAAGGAGATTAAGGCATTTTACATGAAGCTTAACGAAGACGGCAAGACTGTTGCAGCTTGCGATTGTCTTGTTCCGGGAATCGGTGAGATTATCGGCGGAAGCCAGAGAGAAGATAATCTTGAGACGCTTGTTGAACGTATGCATGAGCTTGGTCTTAACGAGGAGGATTATGGATTTTATCTCGATCTTAGAAGATACGGTTCCGTGCGTCATGCGGGATTCGGTCTTGGATTCGAACGTTGCGTAATGTATTTAACCGGTATGGGCAACATAAGAGACGTAATTCCGTTCCCTAGAACAGTTAACAACTGTGAATTATAATATGCATCTAAAGGCCGCCATTTATTAAAACGGCGACCTTTTTTGCTTAGAAGTTATTTAGGAGGCTATAAGTCATATGAAAGGCAATAATGCAAGATACGCTAAGCTAATAATTCCGGCGGCGCTTCTTCTTGCTGTGGTATTTTTGATAATATATGTAGTATCCGGTATAAGGAGTACGAATTCCGGAAAGTACAAGTATGAAAGTTATGATTATTTTGACACGATAACGGAGATAGCAATATACGATAAGTTATCTAAAGCCGAAGAAGAAAAGATGCGTGAATTAATAGATGAGCGTCTTACTTATTATCACAGGATTTTTGATATATATCATAACTATGATGGTATTAATAATGCCAAGACGATTAATGATAATGCGGGAAACGGCGAACCAATCGAAGTTCCGGAGGAGCTTTATAATCTTATTCAAGCGTCCCAGGTAATGTATAATCAGCTTGGCGGTAAGGTCAATATTGCTTTGGGTCCTGTGACGTCAATATGGCAGCGATACAGAGAAGAAGGCAAGAGACTTCCTAAGGTTACGGAACTTGTTCATGGTGCGAAGAATACTTCAATCTTCCAGGTATTGGCTGATGAGAAGAATAAAACGGTGCGTCTTGCGGATGCAGAGATGTCAATCGATCTCGGAAGCATAGCAAAAGGGTATGCTGCTCAGCTAATAGCCGGGGATCTTATAGATAATGGGATTGATAATGCACTTATTTCACTTGGCGGGAATATCGTTGCCGTAGGTGATAAGAACGGAGAGTATTATAGTGTCGGTATAGAAGATCCGGAGAATGCGAATACGCCTAAGGTTGTTCTTAATGTAAGTAATATAAGTGTCGTAACTTCGGGTGATTATCAGAGATATTATGAAGTTAACGGAAAGAGATATTGTCATATTATAGATCCGGATACACTGTTTCCGGCAGAGTATTGTCGTTCTGTAACCGTTGTATGCCCGTCTTCTTTGACAGCAGATGCTTTGGCAACGGCGCTTTTTAACATGGATTATGAAAGCGGATACAGACTTGTATTTGGAATGGATAACGTTGAAGCAATGTGGATAATGCAGGACGGAACGGTTAAGTACTCAAATAAATTTGAACAGTATCTTAAATAGAGGTATACAATGGAGATGACAAGAGAAGGTAAGTATATAATAGCGATTAACGGCGGAAGAGAAGCCATATACGGAATAAGACTTGCTGCGGAATTTCTTAGTCGCGGTTCGCATGTGCATCTTATCTGTAAGGATAATGCCGAGTCCGGGGTTTCCGAGGGTGCATTAAAAGAGCAGACCGATATGCTGCGTAACAGATATCCGGAGCGCTTTGTTATGGAGAATAACAGGGACTATGAATGTAATCTCTATAAGGGAGCCGTTTCCTTTGATGCTATGATTGTTGTGCCTGCCAGTATACAGGATGTCATCGATATTAATGACCATAAGACGGATTCGCTTATACTTAAGACTGCCGATAATGCAAGAAAGCAGAATAGAAGGCTTATACTGGTAGCCAATATAGACAGATTTACGGCAGAGAATCTTGAGACTATGCTTTCTCTGGCAAAAGAAGGTGCGGATATTATACCTGCTGCACCGCCATTCTTCCATATCAAGAGCACATTGGAAGATATGATTGATTATACGGTATCCAATGTACTTAATCTACTTAATATAGATAATACTGTTAATCCGAAGTGGTAGAAGTATGGAAAAGCAAAAGCTTAAAAACGATTTGGTGCTTATAATTGTTGTAATTATAGTTGCGCTTGCAGCTTTATTATTGATTAATCTGTATAAAAGAGCTACAACGAAAGATGCTTATGTCGTTATAGAGGTAGACGGAGAGGAATTCGGACGATATCCTCTTACGGAGGATATGGAGATCAATGTGCCGACATATAATGACGGAAGCAATACGGTAGTGATTAAAAATAATGCAGTAAGTGTATCGGAGGCGTCGTGCCCTGATAAAATATGCGTCAACCATAAGGAAATAATGTATAATGGTGAAACTATTATATGTTTGCCAAACAGAATGACTGTAACAATAGTTAGTGGCGAAGATACACTTGACGGGAAGACATATTGATGAAGAACAGAACTTATAAGGTGTCATATATCGGATTGATGTTGGCAGTTGCATTTGTATTATCATATATAGAGACATTGATACCTGTATCGATGGGTATTCCGGGAGTCAAAGCGGGATTATCCAACATTCCGATTATGGTTACGTTATATACGCTTGGCTCTATGTATGCCGCGATACTTGCGTGTGTCAAGGTTATACTGGTATCGGTTACGTTCGGAAGCATGTCTTCCTTTTTTTATTCTTTTGCGGGCGCGCTTACCAGTATACTGATGATGACAGTGATGAAAAGAATTGATGTATTTTCGACAAGAGGAGTAAGTATAATCGGCGGAATTACACATAATCTCGGACAGATAGCGGTAGCGGTCATAATTGTTGAGAATATGAAACTATTATACTATACGCCGGTATTGGTAATGTCCGGTGTTGTGGCAGGACTTGGAATAGGATTAATTGCAGATTTAATTATTAAGAGAATAGGGGTATTATTCGTCAATAATGATCAGAAATGAAAAGTGGGTTGTGCTTGCCAAGAAAGCAGACTTTAACAGGATGGCAAAAGAATTCAATATAGATGTCGTAACTGCCAGACTTATAAGGAATCGCGATGTTGAAGGCGACGAAGATATAAGAAAGTATCTTAATCCCGTATTATCTGACCTCCATGACGGTTATCTTATGAAAGATATGAGAGAAGGTGTGGCTCTTATGCTAAGAAAGATTAAAGAGCATAAGAGAATCAGGATTATCGGCGATTATGATATAGATGGTGTTACCTCAACGTATATATTATATCGGGGGATTACTGCGCTTGGCGGGACCGTGGATGCGGTTATTCCGGACAGAATTTCCGACGGATACGGCCTTAATATCAATCTTATAAATGACGCG
>JAILJL010000113.1 GCA_024694785.1 Lachnospiraceae bacterium | reverse complement strand
AAATGTATGCATATAATTCCTCCTATTTTGAGAACATTACCTTTTCGCTGTTAAAGAGTCTGGTTAAGATAAATACACATATTATAGATATCATAAGGTTGGCTGCGCAGGTGACTCCCACCTGTACAAGCTCATAACCCTCTCCAAACATCTCGGTAAGTATCATAGCAGAATTGTATATTGGAATTGTGAACATATAAAGGTTTTTGCGTGCCCCCATATATCCCGCATACACCGCAACAAGTATGGACACGATATAGATAGGAGTCGAATATCCGCTTGCTTCCTTAATGGTCTTGGCTACAGCAGATATAACCGAGAATATGGATACTATCATAAGCTGCGTGGTTATTACCACTGCAAAAAGCACTACATAGTCGGTTACGCCAAGCATATTGGCAATATTCACATCTCCCATTCCGGCAACTAGCTTAGGAAGCGATGCCATAAGTGCGACACAGGTAACCGCAGCGCTCATAAGTGCCATCACCGATATGCTTAATATCTTACCGATTGCTATTGAAGTTCTGGAAACAGGTGTTGCAAGTAAAGTCGCTATTGTTCCGCGCTCTTTCTCACCTGCGATTGCGTCGCCTGTCAGGCTCATACATGAAGATATCATCATCATAATAAGCAACATCGGGATAAGACCGCCCAGGATCGACGCAAACATATCTTCCTCCGTCGCCCGGTCGTACTGCTTATTCATATCACCGTTAACATCAAACTTATTGGTCATCGTTGCTTCATATCCTGCATAAAGCTCAGATACGACATTATAATATGTCGACGACTCCGTATTTGATGAATTGTAGTAAACCTCTATCTGAGGCGCTTTTGTACCGGAAGACGCATCATACGCTGCAACCTCGGCATCAAAATCCGGGGAATATACTATCAACAGGTCAAGTGACTTAAGCTCTACCATCTCGATGTACTCTGCAATTTCCGTTCCCGCATCCATATATGTAACCGTGCAATCCATATTATCAAAGATTGCTTTTGCGGATTCCGGCGCATCTACGCAATAGAATACAGGTACATACTTCTCATCCGAAGTAAAAGCTGACGTAAAGAACTGTCCCATAAATGTGTACATCAAATACATAATAAGTCCCGGAAGAATTACTACCGAGAAGAATAATCTCTTATCACCGAAGAAATGGTGGAATTCCTTCTTCGCTATTGTCCATGCTCCCTTTAACATTAGAATTCGCCTCCCATCTCTCTATATATGTCGAAAAAGCTCTCCTCGAGGGTCTTGCCGTTCTTGATCTCATCAAGTGTGCCGACTTTAACCATTCTGCCGTTAACAATCATTCCGATTCTGTCGCAGAGGCGCTCGGCAAGTTCAAAGATATGTGTGGAAAGGATGATGCTCTTTCCTTCTTTCTTAAGCTCTACAAGGAAGTCCGTTACTACCTTGGCTGTAATTACATCAAGACCATTTGTAGGCTCGTCGAAGATCACGAACTCAGGATCGTGTGCAATTGATATAACAAGTGATACCTTCTGCTTCATACCGGTTGACAGATCCGCAACCTTAACTTCGGCGAAATCATCAATTCCGAACTTTGTAAAAAGCTCATGCTTTCTTGCTTCCGTAGTCGCTTTGTTCATTCCCCTAAGTTCGCAGAAGTAATCAAACAGATAATTCGGCGTAAACCAGTCTTCAAGCTTAAGTTCACTGGTCATAAAGCCGATTCTTTCTCTTACTGCAGCAGGGTCGTTCTTAACAGAGAATCCGCTGACCTTAATCTCGCCTTCATCAGGCCTTATTAATGTCGCTATCATTCGTAAGGTTGTGGTCTTGCCTGCTCCGTTAGGTCCCAGCAAACCAAATATTTCGCCTCTGTTCGAGGTAAATGATACGCCATCAACCGCAGTTTTTGTTTTTTCTCTGGTTTTGTCGATTTTCTGCTGCTTGGCAGACAGTTTAAACGTCTTACGGACATTTTCAACTTTTAAGATTTCTTCCATAACTTGCTCCTTTTTATTTTTGAAAATATTCTAACACTGCTTGAGCGTTACATTCAACGGTTCCCTGTACCTGAGGGTTGCGTCCGCCACCTTTGATCGTGAAAGCATTTTTTGCTTCCGATAAAAGCGCGGCAACATCAACGGTATTGCTGCCGAGAATGAAACGATAAGTGCCGTCTACAGCTGTCTTCACAAGAATAAAGACGTGTGATGTTGTCTTCTCCATAAGTGCATTGCAATAATTTCGAAGAAGAGCTGCATCCATATCATCTTCAAGCAGACATATCGGCTTATCAGTGTTGGCAATTGCCGCCACCTTATCTGCCATAGCTTTTTCCTTAAGAGTATTAAGCTCTGCCTGCATACGTCCTATGTCCTCTTTAAGCTTCATAACATTAGCATAAAGGTCTTCTTTTGCGCTGCTAAGTGCTCTGCCTGTATCCTGCAATATCTGTCTGTAATTCTGATACTCTCTAACGGCTCTTAATCCGCATTTAACCGTAAGTCTGACTCCGCCTTTATAGTTCTCGTATTTCACGATATGAAAAGATCCTACTTCTCCGGTACTTCTTACATGCGGCGCACAACACGCGCATATGTCATATCCCGTAACCTCTACAATTCTAAGCGGACCTTTGACTTCTTTCTTGCTTCTGTAAGATAATTCCGCTATTTCTTCAGGAGACGGATATCCCGTGATTATCGGAACGTTCTCGGAAATTGCCTTATTGGTGAGATATTCAAGTTCCTTAATCTCCTCTTCCTTTAACGGGCCTCCGACATCAATCGTACAGATTTCTTCGGTAAGGTGGAATCCGACATTGTTGTATCCGTACTTTCCGTATGTAATTCCCGAGAAGATATGCTCGCCCGAATGATGCTGCATAAGATCGAAGCGATGTGTAAAGTCTATCCTACCGGCAATGGTATCTCCGGCCTTCATGTCAACGTCACCCGATACATAATGGGTTATCACGTCATCTTTAATCTTAACGTCGATTACTTTATACTCTTTACCGGATGCATCTATTAAGACCCCGATATCGGGATTCTGTCCGCCTTCAAGGGGAAAGAACAATGTCTTATCTAGCTCTATTACCGTCCTTCCGTCTCCGGTTATCTCTATTCCCACTACGCTTGCGCTAAATTCACTCGCGTAAGCATTTTTATCATATAATTTCTCTGTCATATGCCCTCCGAAATCGTTTACTGCTAATATTTTACCAAAGTGCCCACTGCTTTTCTATATTCTATTTCAAAAACAATTATAAAGTATTTATAAAAAAGCGGGTGAATCCTCACCCGCTTATATAACAATATGATTATTCAGCCATATTCAGATTACTTACGAACCGGTGCGGAATGAATCGACTTTCCTTCCACAGCCTCAAGTGCTTCCGATATACCCTCGCAATAAGTCGGATGCGGACGCATACCCTTAAGAAGCTCGGCACGTGTCATTCCGTTTGCGATAGCCATCGTGTACTCGGAGATAAGATCGGTTGCGCGACCGCACATCATCTGCATACCGAGAAGCTTATCCGTTGCTTCATCGACAACAACCTTGATAAAACCTCTCTCCTGAAGATCGATGATCGACTTTCCGTTGCCGCTCATAAGGTACTTGCCTGTCTTAACGGCAATGCCCTTTTCCTTGGCTTCATCGGCAGTCATACCTACAGATGCTATTTCAGGCTCTGTATAAATACAGCTTGGAACAAAATGCGGATCAACCTCAGGCTTATTACCGCAAATCATTTCTACTACAGCCTGTCCTTCTGCCTCGGCCTTGTGAGCAAGCTGAATACCGCCTATTGCATCGCCTATTGCATATATACCCTTAATATTGGTCTCATACTTCTCATCAACAACTATAAAGCCTCTGTTAATCTCCGGAGTACAGCTTTCAGCAAAAAGTTCTGCGGTATTAGGCTTTCTTCCGATTGCTACAAGTACACCCTCTGCCGATACGGATACTTCTTCCTCTTTCTTATTGGTATATGTAACCTTAAGGTTATCGCCGTCCTTCTCAACCTTGGAAACCTTGCAGGATGTACATACATTAACATTTCTCTTCTTAAGAAGCATCGATAAACTCTGACCAAACTCCTTATCGAGATTTGCCAGGAGTCTGTCAAGCGCCTCGATTACAGTTACTTCACAACCAAGAGCAGCATAGAAACTTGCAAGCTCAACACCGATAACTCCGCCGCCGATTATGATAATCGACTTATAATCCTTAGGCTCACCCTCAAGTACTTCATCGGAAGTAACAACTCCCGGTAAATCAAGTCCCGGAATCGGAGGACGTGCAGGGAATGAACCTGCAGCAATTAAAATCTTGTCTGTTGTGATTGTCTTCTCGCCGTCAGCGCAAGTTACCTTAACAGTATTAGCATTCTCTACGAATCCCTTGCCTGTTATAAGCTCTATCTTATTAGCTTTTACAAGGCCTTCAACACCCTTAACAAGTGTCTCTACGACCTCTTTCTTTCTGTTATGAATCTTGTTCATATCATAGGCCATACCCGACACGGATAATCCTAACGTCTCGAAGCTTGCCGCTGCCGCATAGGTATTAGCTGAATGTAAAAGCGCCTTAGTCGGAATGCATCCTCTGTTAAGACACGTTCCACCGACTCTGTCCTTCTCCACAAGCGCAACCTTAATACCAAGCTGTGCTGCACGAATCGCAGCAACATAGCCACCCGGGCCCGCACCGATTACAACCAATTCAAAATCACTCATAGTATCCTCCTCAAAATGTAACCCTTTATTTATATAATTATTTTACTATCTCGTAAGTCGCTCAAGATGGCTCTTTGCATTGGACACCTTGGCAGAATCAGGGCATTCGTTGATAAGCCTCTGATAGTAAGTAATCGCCTTCTGATTATCGCCCGTAAGTCTATAAGACTGAGCCAGGAAATAAAGCGCATTACCATCGCCATATGTCGGATTAAGCTGTACTATCTGCTCAAATGTACCGATAGCCTCCTCGTAATTACCCTGATTATAATTGCTTCCTGCCTCTGCATAAAGCATCTGGCAGTACTTATCGTTAACCTGCACTTTAAGCTTATCGTATACATCCTTATAGCTAGGTTCTATCGCATCTTCATTAATCTTGCTTAATGCTTCTCCCGCTTCACGATATTCGCCGTTATTAAATGACACATACATAGCAAGAAGATTCTTATAGAACGACATATTAGTATTTGATGACTCTGTCGAATCGCTCAACGCATTGAGCTTCTTGGTAAGATCGCTGATTTTATCCTGATAATCCTTAATCGCGGCATTCTTGGTCGCTATATTATTATTGGCTTCCACAAGCTTCTGTGCGCTGTCTCTCGATGCTTCGCGGCGCACACCCGGAACAATAAGAAATACTCCTATAAGCACTCCGACAACAAGCCCGAAAATAATATTGTATGACATCCTGCGTGAGCTTATCGAGGCGAATTCCAATAAGAAAAAAGCCTGTGTCGTTATACTGGGCGAGCAGTCTGCGGAGGAGATGGAGGATGAGATCGCAGCGCATATCCGGAATCTGCGCACGACCCGCGTTA
>JAILJL010000201.1 GCA_024694785.1 Lachnospiraceae bacterium | reverse complement strand
GTTATTATGTGTCAATAGAAGAAAACGTTAAATTAGAGCGGAAGCAATTTGAAAAAGTATATGCTGAAAAAGAGATTCAAGATAAAGAAGATTATCTGAGAAGAATATGGGAAGACATTGGATCGTCGTCGAGATCAGCTGCAACCACACGATACCTAAGTGGACCGCTACAAACTTGGTATATTCCGGGAGATAATTGTGGTTCAATAGCAAGTGCAATTTGTATGAGGTACTATTTTGATTATGTAAGTACCAGTTATGTTGTTCCCAACTGTATTGGCCGGGATTCTTTAATATATGTCATGCAACAATATGTTGGGGAGGGCGCCACAGGCACATCTAGTTTGGAAGGCGGCTTAAATGTTTATTTTTTTGACATGAACATTAATAATTATACATATTCCAGTAATGATTTTAGTTTTAACATTATAAGAAATAGGATTAATGCAAAGCGACCGGTTATTATTGATACAGATAACCATCCCGTATATTACGAGCATTGGCTAATAGCGCATGGATACTCGGTTATTCCGGGAAACGGTGAGTATGTGATTGTAAATGATGGTTGGGAACATAATGATGTATGGTTATCCGCGGATGATTCCTGTTTAGATGAACTTATTTATTTTAGAAACTGAGGGGCATTACTTTTATGAAAAGGGTAAAATATGGGATTTTCATCGTAATAGTGATTTGTTTTTTAACCGCTTGTTCGAAAAAGGGCGATGTTTCTTCGATTATGGATTATGTTATGGTAGATAGTGTGTCACAAATAAGTGTGACATCTCAAGGTGGTACATTTGTAGAGAATCGAGTTATAGAAGAGAATTTATGGGAGAGGCTTTTTTCTATATGGGGCTCGTTTTCTCTTGAACTTAAAAAAAGTTGTGATAAGAATGGATGGGAATATTTATTTGTTATAGAACAAAGTAACGGTAAAACAATACAGCTTAGTTTTGGAGAAAACTTGGTAAGGATAGGCAATAGCGTATATGAGTTAACGGGATATGATTCGGATGACTTTTTATTTCTGTTCGATAAATTGAATTGAATTGGGTGGCAATATGATGCAAAAAGACGTAAGTTTGTGAGAACCTGCGTCTCGTCTTCGACCCGGTCGGCTCGTAGCATGTGGTCCACCGGACCACACTCGCCTCTGCGCCCCGAACTATGCATTCATTATGTTAGAAGTTGTAGGTTCACATACAATCAGGCGGAATAGAATAAGAGATATGCACGTGGTGCATATCTCTTATTTTAATCGGCGTGACAGGATTCGAACCTGCGACCTCTGCGTCCCGAACGCAGCGCTCTACCAAACTGAGCCACACGCCGTTATCACGACAACATACCAATTTTACAACGCATAGCTAAAGTTGTCAAGGGAATTTATTAGTGATATACTTAAAAAGTGTGTAGTATGTTAAGATTTTGATAATTGCACAATGGAGGAGACATGGTTTTATTTGATTCACATATTCATACGCTTCCGTTTTCGCCGGATGGTCATCAGACCATTGAGGAGGTTCTTGAATCGGCGAAGGGAAGCGAATACGGATATATAATAACGGAGCACATGGATTACGGTCTTGAAGGCCCGATGAAGTTTGAATTTGACCCGAATGAGTACTTTACCAAGTATGGTCCATATAGAAATGACCGTTTCTTGCTTGGAGTAGAGATGGGTCTTATGGAGAACGAGACAGCAAGGATTACGAAGACGGTTAATGAGAATCCTTTTGATATGGTAATAGGTTCAATTCATGTTGTTGAGGGATACGATATCGCAATGCCGGAATACAGCGAAATCTTTAATAAGAGAGAAGCCTATAGTAAGTATTTTGACTGCATGTATGCCAATATAAGAAAGTATTCAGACTTTGATACCCTCGCACATATTGAGTATGTCTGCAGGTATGCAAAGTACGATGATCCCGAAATCTACGTATCTGAGTACAAGGAGGCACTTACTTCGATATTTAATTTTCTTATAGAGAATGATAAGTGCTTAGAGCTTAATACAAGACGCCTGGATAAAGAAAAGGGATTTAATACCCTTCGCGAAATTGCGCGTCTATATGCACATTGTGGCGGAAGATATGTAACGACAGGTTCCGATGCGCATTATGCTAAGAATATTGCAATCAACTTCGATAGCGTTAAGAAGATAATCAAGGAATTTGACCTGATTCCTGTATATTATAAGAACAGAAAGAGAATGGAATAGGGCATGAATAAGAAAAGCGTCGCGGTGTTCGATCTTGATGGAACGCTGCTTGATACATTGGATGATATAACGGATTCACTTAATGTAATCCGTGGTAAGTATGGAATTGCGCCGATTACACGCCCTGAAGTTAACGGAATGGTCGGTAACGGGCTAAAGGTTCTTTTTATTAAGTCTTTAAAGGACGGAGAAAATACGCCGAACTTTGATAAGATGTTTAACGAGTTTGTGGCATATTATAAAGAACACAGTATGATTAAGACCGGCATTTATGAAGGAATGCCGGAAGTTCTGAAAGAATTAAAGAGGCGTGGTGTTAAAACTGCGATTGTTACCAATAAGAATATCGAAGCGGCCAGAGTCATGCGTGATGAGCTTTTCTCCGATACTATTGATTGCATATACGGAGAAGACGAGGCTCACGGCGTCAACAAAAAGCCTGCGCCGGATACGGTGTTTAAGGCACTTGAAGAACTTAATGCAAGCAAGGAAGATGCCGTATATATAGGCGATTCCGAGGTTGATATCAAAACTGCTGCAAATGCGGGATTACCGTGTCTTGCGGTTTCCTGGGGATTCAGAACAAGAGAAGAGCAGGAAGCTGCCGGTGGAGAATATTTTGTCGAGCAGCCGGCGGATTTACTTAACTACTTTATATAGCAATGCTACAGGAGTTATGAAAGGAGTACATATGGAAATACTTGAGATTAAGAGTTTCTCCAAGACATATGGCGGAGGAAAGAAAGCAGCCGATGATGTGAATATTACTGTATCCGCCGGTGATATCTTCGGATTCATCGGCCATAACGGAGCAGGTAAAAGCACTACAATCAAGGCTACCGTTGGCGTTCTCGATTTTGAAGAGGGCGAGATATTGATTAACGGACATTCGATCAAAGATAAGCCGCTTGAAGCAAAGTCAGATATGGCATATATTCCGGACAATCCGGATCTGTACGAGCATTTAACAGGTATGCAGTATCTTAATTTCATTGCGGATATATTTGATATCGATGATGCAACAAGGAATTCAAGAATTGATAAGTATGCAAGATTATTTGAGATAGAAACGGCTCTCGGAGACCTTATATCTTCTTATTCGCATGGAATGAGGCAGAAGGTTGCGATAATTTCCGCGCTTATTCATAATCCTAAGCTTCTTATATTGGATGAGCCTTTTGTAGGACTTGATCCGAAGGCTGCATTAGCTGTTAAGAATATAATGCGTGAGATGTGTGCGGAAGGTAAGGCGGTATTCTTCTCAACGCATGTGCTTGACGTTGCGGAGAAGCTTTGCAACAAGATTGCGATAATTAAGCAGGGCAGGATTGTTGTTACGGGGGATATGGAAGAATTGCTTGGTAATAAGTCACT
>JAILJL010000176.1 GCA_024694785.1 Lachnospiraceae bacterium | reverse complement strand
TAATAATCAAAGATCATTATTCACAGGGTTTTAAAGAGATAATTACGGAGTATGAGCCGATTTCAAATAATGGTAAATACACCAGACTCAAAGTACACTTAATTACCGGCAAAAGCCACCAGATACGTGCGCATTTATCTTATCTAGGCCATCCGATATTGGGAGATGAGAAGTATGGTGATTCAAATCTTAACGCAAAGTTACGATCCGAATTTGGTTTGAATCATCAGCTTTTGCATGCATACGAAATTGATTTTAAAAATGGCAACAAAATTATCGCACCGATTCCACAAATTTTTGATATTATAGAAAGTGGAGCAAAAAAGGAGCAATAAAATGCCAACATATAATTCACGAGGGCTTCGCGGTTCGGCACTTGAGGAAATGGTCAATATTTCCAATGATAAATATCAGGATGCGCACCTTGCGCTGATTCAGAAGATACCGACCCCGATAACTCCGATAGATATCGATCATAATACAAAGCAGGTTACACTTGCCTATTTTGACAAAAAAAGTACGGTAGACTATATAGGTGCCGTGCAGGGTATACCTGTGTGCTTTGACGCGAAAGAATGCAAAGAAGATACGTTTACACTTCACAATATACATGAACATCAAATCGAGTTCATGAAGGAATTTGAACGCCAGGGAGGAATTGCTTTTTTCCTGTTATATTATACAAAGCGTGACATTTTCTATTATCTTAAGCTTGATGAGCTTTTGATTTTCTACGAAAGAGCCAATACCGGCGGAAGAAAAAGTTTCAGATTTGACGAACTTAATGAAGACTATTTTTTCAAAAGTAAAGGTGGTATTCTCGTACCATATTTGGATAAATTGAATCTTGATTTACAATCTAGATAGGAGAGTAAGATGGACATTTTAACAGATAAGAAAAGTTTGATGGCAACTATATATCTCAAAGCCGGTCGTGCCGTAAGAAGTGCTGCCGATACTTCCTCAATCGGTATGGCCGTTGATATTGCTAAGCTTTATAACAACTCAGGAGTGGACGAACTTTTAATCTACGATCTTTCGGATACATTAGAAGAACACGAACGCTCCCTTACGATAATCAAAGAAATAAACAGAGTACTTGAAATTCCTTCATACGCATTCGGCTTTACGGGAACTGTGCGTAATATCAGAGAATATCTTGTATCCGGATGCCAAAGAGTAGTTTTGAATTCTTCTGACCCCGATCTTCTTAACATTTTACCTGAATGCGTTCAGATGTTCAAAAAAGACAGATTATCGCTTGCAATCGATAATATCAATTTCCTCTTCAAGAAAAGAGAAGAAATAGATGAATGTTTCCATGATTTATATGTATTTGAAGACAACATTCTGGATTCGATAGCTTTTATGACATCTTTTCCGTATTACTATATGGTGTCCTCAAACAATATCGATGACTATTGCAAAGCACTTGAAAATCCGCATTGTCTCGGTGTTATGGGACCTTTGATTAACGATACTTTAACCGACATTGTTATGTTAAAGCGCTGCTTAAGTACCAACGGAATCAGCGTTAATGTATACGAAGCCTCGATGCACTATAACGAGTTTAATACCGATAATTCCGGTTTTATCCATTATGTAACACAGGACTATCTTACCAATGATGTAATCGGATATGGTGTTATGAATGAAGAATCCTTCGAGACCAGTATGCAGAACGGCAAAATGCATTACTTTGACCGAAAGAGCAACAAAGTAATTCGTGAAGGCTGGGAGAACAACAATTATCAATATATCAAATCGGTATATGTTGACAAGAATAAACGCGGTGTAATCATTAAAGTATCGCGATTATCCGAAAACGATGCAAACGAAGAACCCTTCCTTACCGAAATCCTGCACAAGGATTTTGTCAATAAGAATACTGGCGAGTTACTTGAGACCATATATAATCATATATGCGAACGCCGCATTAATCCCCGGGAAGGTTCCTATACAACTTCAGTTCTCGAGTCGGGTAAGAACGGCATTGCCAAAAAGTTCATGGCCGAAGGTACCGACCTTGTTCTTTCCGCCAAGGTTCACGATACCGAAGGCGTTAGAGCTGAGATTTCGGATTTAATGTTCCTTATGATGATTATGATGAGCGAATTCAATATTACCTGGGATGACATAATGAATGAGCTTTCACAAAGAAAGTAGGTATATATGAGAAAACTTGCCTTATCCGATGATATTTTAATGTCAATAGACAAGCCTGCGCGCTATATCGGCAATGAAGTTAACAGTGTAGTAAAAGACAAAGACAAAATAGATATAAGATTTTGCATGTGTTTTCCTGATGTATATGAAATAGGTATGTCGCATTTGGGAATACAGATTCTCTACGATATGTTCAATCAGCGTGAAGACACATGGTGCGAGAGAGTATATTCTCCTTGGCCCGATCTTAATAAGATTATGAAAGATAATAATATACCTCTTTTTGCGCTTGAATCGCAGGACCCTTTAAAAGACTTCGATTTTCTCGGGATAACCATACAATACGAAATGTGTTATACCAATCTTTTGCAAATTCTTGATTTGACACAGATCCCGTTATTGTCCAAAGACAGAACCGAAGAACATCCCATAGTTATCGGAGGCGGGCCTTGCACTTATAATCCGGAGCCTATAGCAGACTTCTTTGATATTTTCTATATAGGTGAGGGAGAGACCGTATATGACGAGCTCCTTGATACTTATAAGAAGATGAGAGATGATGGATGCTCGAGACAGGACATCTTACACGAACTTGCCAAAATCCGCGGTATATACGTGCCTTCTTTATACAATGTGTCATATAATGGGGACGGTACGATTAGCGCTTTTACACCGATATATGATGACATTCCCGCTACGATAGAGAAGAATGTCGAAATGAACACCGGTAATATAGGTTGGCCGAGAAAGCCTGTAATTCCTTTTATTAAAGCAATTCAGGACCGAGTAACTCTTGAGATAATGCGTGGATGTATAAGAGGATGCAGATTCTGTCAGGCCGGAATGCTTTACCGTCCAACGAGAGAAAGAGACGTCAACGAACTTAAGGCAATGGCAGATCAGATGCTTTCGTCCACCGGATATGATGAGATTTCATTAAGTTCACTAAGTTCAAGTGATTATCGCCCTTTAAAAGAGCTTCTCGATTATCTTATTGAGAAATATAACGGAAAGGGAGTCAATATCTCTTTACCGTCACTTAGAATAGATGCTTTTTCTCTTGATGTAATGAGTAAAGTTCAGGATGTAAGAAAAAGCTCTTTGACATTTGCACCGGAAGCGGGTACCCAGCGGCTTCGCAATGTAATTAACAAAGGTCTTACGGAAGAAGACATAATAAATGGTGCCGGTCTTGCCTTTGACGGCGGATGGCAGAAGGTAAAGCTTTACTTTATGCTGGGACTTCCGGGCGAGACGGAGGAAGATATTAAGGGAATACCCGAGCTTGCGGAAAAAATCTGCAGACGCTACTACGAAATCCCAAAGGATCAAAGAAACGGAAAATGCCAGGTTACAATGAGTACTTCATTCTTTGTTCCTAAGCCTTTTACCCCGTTCCAATGGGTTAGAATGGCAACTTCCGAATACTTTATCGAGTCTGCAAAGCTTGTAAAATCCACCATGATGGAGCAGCTTAACAAGAAAAGCATGCATTATATCTGGCACCATGAAGATGTAACAATTCTTGAAGGTATATTTGCAAGAGGTGACAGAAAGCTTTGTGACGTTATCAGGAAAGCTTATGATAAAGGTCAGATATTTGACGCCTGGGAAGAGTATTTCAAGGTTGATGTATGGAATGAATGCTTTAAGGAATGTAACGTTGATCCTGACTTCTATATCTTCAGAGAAAGAGATTATAACGAAATACTTCCTTGGGACTTCATCGATGCGGGAGTTACCAAAGAATTCCTTAAAAGAGAATATGAAAATGCCAAAAAGGGAATTGTTACCCCTAACTGCAGGCAGAAATGTGCCGGCTGTGGTATAGCTTCATATAAAGGAGGTGTCTGCATTGAACATAAGGGTTAAATTCAGTAAGCATGGTTCAATTAAGTTCATAGGACACCTTGATATCATGCGCTTTTTTCAAAAAGCTATTATAAGAGCAGGAATTGATATTGCTTATTCGGAGGGATACAATCCGCATCAGATTATGTCCTTTGCTGCGCCGCTTTCCGTTGGCGTTATAAGCGATGGCGAATATATGGATATTGCCGTAAAGTCGACGAAGTCATCGAAAGATTCCATAGATGCGCTTAACACTGCAATGGTTGAAGGAGTGAAAGTTCTTGATTACAAGCTCCTTCCGGATCATGCCAAAAACTCGATGTCTATAGTTGCGGCAGCTCGCTATGCAGTGTATAATAAGTCGGTTGGTGTCGGTAATATTAACGACATCCCGGAGTTAAATGAAAGAATCAATTCGTACCTTGCCAAGGATGAGATTCTTATTACGAAAGAGACAAAAAAAGGTGAGGCAACACTTGATCTTAAGCCGAATATATATGATTTTAAAGCTTGCGCTTTTTCTTCGGAAGACGAAGAAATAACCGACAGAACAAGTCTTGTTTTCACTGTTTCGACAGGTTCGATTACCAATATCAAACCGGAACTTCTTTTGAAATCGTTTTTTGATTATTGTAATAAGGAGTATGTCGAAAACGAATATCAGATATACAGAATTGAGGTATATGGTCGCGACGACAATGAACGGCTAATATCTCTTAATGATTTAGGAGCTAACATTGAGTACGAAATTAATCCTGACTAAAATGCAAATCAATCATGAGTATGCTACCAGAAAAGAGCTTTTGGTTGCAGCAAAGATTGAAAACGACCACTTGACGGACCTTAACGTAATGCAGGACAGGCAGAGTTCTTTGATCAATCATATATTTATTGGCCGCGTTGATAAGATAGCAGAGAATATACATGCTTTCTTTGTTAAATTCGGTCCGAACGAAACCTGTTATCTGCCTTATTCGGATGCTAAATTCGCAATATTCACCAAAAAGCTTTCCAAAAAAAGTATCGCTGTCGGTGATGAACTTCTTATACAGATTGTACGCGACCCTATAAAGACCAAGCTTGCGGCTGCAACAACGGCAATTACTTTGTCGGGGCAATACGTGGTATTATCGACAAACAAAAAGCAAAGCGGTGTATCAAAGAAGATTACGGGGCGCAAGCGAGAACATCTTTCTTTATTAATGAAAGATGTTAACGATGAATATCCGGATATTGGTATCGTTGCCAGAACCAATGCAAAGCACGCTTCAAAGGATGATATATTAAAAGAAGCGAGAGAATTGGCAACAACTTTTAATGAAATACTGACAACAGCGCAGTATAAGACAAGATACAGCTGTATATATAAGGCCATGCCCGAATATCTTGCTCTTATCAAAAACAGTTACCAGGGCGAATATGACGAGATAATAACTGATGACAAAGAGAAATACGATGCAATCGCAGATTACATGAATACTTTCTCGGATAATATGAGAACTCCTCTTAGATACTATGACGATAATTATCCGTTGAAAAAGCTTTTCTCTTTGCAGCGAGAGATTGGGCAGGCACTTGATAAAGTAATCTGGCTTAAATCCGGTTCTTATCTTGTTATCGAATATACGGAAGCCATGACGGTTATCGATGTTAACAGCGGTAAGAATGCCAACAAAGACTTCGGCGATTTCTTTCTTACGATTAACCTCGAGGCTGCAAAAGAGATTGCCAGACAGCTTAAAATACGAAATATATCCGGTATGTGTATGATTGACTTCATAGATATGAAAGACGAGAATCACAAAATTCGACTTATCGATACATTTCGGGAGCTTTTATCCAAAGACCATATAACAACAACACTTGTTGATATGACAAAACTTAATCTCGTAGAGGTTACGCGAAAGAAAGTTAACAGACCATTAATTGAACAGGTACGAGAAGAAAATGCTTGACTTCAATAATTGACTATGTTATTATACTCAAGTATGCCGCACAATTAGGTATAAAAGTTCTCTCAATGCCGGCGAACTTGCTTGGCAAGTCAGGAGAGACACCAACATTGGCGAGTAATGATAAATAGGAGGTGCCATATGTACGCAATTATTGCAACAGGTGGTAAGCAGTACAAAGTAGCTGAAGGCGATATCATTACCATTGAAAAGCTTGGTATGAATGACGGTGATTCCGTAACATTCGATCAGGTATTAGCTGTTAATAACGGCAAGTTATCCGTAGGTTCACCGGTAGTTTCCGGCGCAACAGTAACAGGATCCGTTGTTCGTGAAGGCAGAGCAAAGAAAGTTATCGTTTATAAGTACAAGAGAAAATCTGGTTATCACAAGAAGAACGGTCACAGACAGCCATTCACACAGGTTAAGATCGAGAAGATCAACGCTTAATCATAATGATTAATGTAACGTTTGATAAAAGTGAACAGAACCTTAGAGGTTTTGAATTTGATGGTCATGCAGGTTATGCCGATTCGGGCAAGGACATTGTATGTGCCGGTGTGTCTGCACTGGTTCTTAACATGATTAATTCTGTTGAAGAATTTTGTGAAGACAAGTATATGCTTGATATCGATGAAGAAAGCGGTCACGTCAGGTTTACGTTTGTTGACGAGCCTTCGTATAACGCGATTTTGCTTATCAATTCATTGGAATTAGGCATCAAAGGTATCAAAGAAACATACAGTCAACATATTACTTTGGACTATAGGGAGGTGTAAATTCAATGTTATTAATGAACCTTCAGTTATTCGCTCATAAAAAGGGAGTTGGTTCTACCAAGAACGGTAGAGACTCAGAATCCAAGAGACTTGGAGCAAAGAGAGCAGACGGACAGTTTGTAAAAGCTGGTAATATCTTATACAGACAGCGCGGAACCAAGATTCATCCGGGACTTAACGTAGGTCGCGGCGGAGATGATACATTATTCGCTTTAACGGATGGTATCTTAAGATTCGAGAGACTTGGTAAGGATAAGAAGCAGGCTTCAGTACATCCTGTAACAGAGAAATAAGATTTATTAACCGGCCCGACTGAACTTGCTTTCAGTCGGGCTTCTTTTCAAATGTAAAGGAACAATTATGTTTGCAGACAGAGCAAAAATTTTCATTAAATCAGGAAAAGGCGGCGACGGACACGTGAGCTTTCGTCGTGAGAAATACGTCCCTGACGGCGGTCCTGATGGTGGTGACGGCGGCAACGGCGGTTCCATCATCTTTGAAGTCGACGAGGGATTAAATACATTAACCGATTATCGTCACATAAGAAAATACGTAGCGGAAAGCGGTGAAGAAGGAAAGAAGAGAAATTGTCACGGTAAAAACGGTGAAGATCTTATATTAAAAGTTCCCAAAGGTACCGTGATTAAAGATACAAATACAGGTAAGGTTATTGCCGATATGTCCGGTGATAATCTTAGAACCGTTGTACTTCGCGGCGGCAGAGGCGGAAAAGGCAACCAGAATTACGCAACTCCTACAATGCAGGCTCCTAAATACGCACAACCGGGCCAGCCCGCAGTAGAACTTGAAGTCACACTCGAACTTAAAGTAATTGCCGATGTCGGTCTTGTGGGTTATCCTAATGTCGGCAAATCCACTTTCTTAAGCCGTGTAAGTAATGCACGTCCTAAGATTGCAAATTATCATTTTACGACATTACAGCCTAATCTCGGAGTTGTTGACCTTGATGGTGCAAAAGGATTCGTTATTGCCGATATTCCGGGCCTTATCGAAGGGGCTGCCGAAGGCTTGGGACTTGGTCATGAATTCCTGCGTCATATCGAACGTACAAAGGTTATGATTCACATTGTGGATGCTGCGGGAACCGAGGGCCGAGACCCTGTCGAAGATATCAAAACCATCAATAATGAGCTTTTATCATACGATGAAAACATCTTAAATAAGCCATTCGTTATCGCAGCAAATAAGATTGACGTAATGCCTGACGGCTGCGATGAGGTACTTGATAGATTACGAAAAGAATTCGAAAACGACAAAACAAAAGTATTCCCGATTTCCGCCGTATCCGGACAGGGTATTAAGGAATTGCTGTATTATGTTAATAATCTTCTTGAGGACTTGCCAAGAGAAGATACAGTATTCGAGGCTGAATTTGATCCTATGGAGAATTATGAGGCACCGACCGAAGGCTACACTGTTTTGTATGATGCCAAAGCCGACGAATACGTAATCGAAGGACCAAAGATTGAGAAAATGCTTGGCTATACCAATCTTGAATCCGAAAAGGGCTTTATTTTCTTCCAGAAATTCATGAAAGATGAAGGAATTCTTGACAAGCTTGTGGAATTGGGCTGTGAAGAAGGAGATATAGTAAGACTTTACGGAAACTCATTTGAGTATTACAATAATTAAGAGGATACAGTATGAATCTTACAAGTAAACAACGAGCATATTTAAAAAGCAAGGCGCAGGTAATCGAGCCTATATTTCAAATCGGCAAATCTTCCGTAACGGCAGAGCTTATTTCCTCCATCTCGGAAGCAATAGAAAAGCGCGAGCTTATCAAGCTTCATATCCTTCAGAATTGCCTTGACGACCCGAAGGAAATTGCAAATACAATAGCTGAGCGCACTCAGTCTACCGTAGTACAGATTATAGGTAAAAAGATTGTTCTTTTTAAACAGAAGAAGAAAGATTCTGCATATACATTACCTTTATAGCGCTATAAAATGACTTTCCGGGAGGCTTATTATGAGAATCGGAATCTTAGGCGGCACATTTAACCCCATACATTTAGGGCATCTATTAATTGCCGAGAATGCATATTCACAATTCAATCTTGATTATGTCAATATAATGCCGGCTTATATATCGCCTTTTAAGTTAGATAACAAGGTTCTTGATAAAGAGCACAGAAAGAAGATTATCGAGCTTTCAATCAAAGATAACAGGCATTTTATACTCGATCCAAGAGAAATAGATTCCGAAAGCGTAAGCTATACATATATTACATTGTCCGATATGAAAGCAGAAGCACCGGAAAACGACCTTTATTTTATACTCGGAGCCGACTCTCTTAAAACAATCAAAAATTGGCGTAATCCGCAAATCATATTCGATAATGCGACAATTCTTGCCGCAGTCAGAGATAATGACGATATGGACGATTTAAGAAGTTATGCGCACGAAATTGAAGAGCTTTTTAACGGTCATGTCGGTTTTATTAAAACTCCGACCTTTGACGTATCTTCAACCGATATAAGAATAAGAATAGGTGCCGGCGAAAGTGTAAAATATATGCTTAAAGACGAAGCTATTGAATACATCAACAATAATAATCTATACAGAGGATAATTATCACATGGATGCAACCATCAACAAAATCTTAAAAGATATAAGACCACAGATGAGATGCGAGCGCTACGAACATACATTAGGTGTAATGTATACCGCAAGTGCCCTTGCATTCCGATATGAGTATGATCCGACAAAGGCTATGCTTGCCGGTGTATTGCACGATTGTGCCAAAATATATACCTGCAAGGATTATGTTGCGGAATGTACCAGGTACGGCATCGAAGCAACTGCGCAGGAAATGGCTTTACCACACCTGCTGCATGCACCGCTTGGGGCATATTATGCCGAGCACAAATACGGCGTGACCGATCCTGATATACTTCATGCAATCCGTGTTCATACCCTTGCGGGCAAAGATTTGAGTATTCTTGATAAAATTGTATATGTGGCTGATTATATCGAGCCTTCAAGAAAAGAATGTCCGGCATTATCAAGAATCAGAATGCTTGCCTTTACCGACATTAATAAGGCAGTATACGCAAAGCTTGACAATGTGGTTAACTATCTTAAAAGATCAGGATACGAGGTCACGGACACCACTCTGGAATTACTTGATTACTACAAAAAGATTAGCGAAGGAGAACACAATGAGTAACGCAAAAGATATGATGGAAATTGCCGTTAAGGCACTTGATGAAAAGAAAGCCATCGATATAAGAGTAATAGATATAAGTAATGTATCTCTTGTTGCGGACTATTTTGTAATCGCAGCGGCTTCCAACCAGAACCAGATGTCCGCTCTTACAAGAAATGTCGACGAGAAACTTACGAAAGCAGGTTATTCTCTGAAATCTCAGGAAGGCAATAGTTATTCTTCATGGATTCTTCTCGACTATACAGATATTATAGTACATGTATTCACTGAAGAAGACAGGGAATTCTATAACCTTGAGAAGTTGTGGCAGGATGGAACAGAAATTCCGATTATTGAGATTATAAAAAACGACTGATAAGTAAACACCCTCAATCATGTGCTGATTGAGGGTGTTGTCATATACTTACATTATCTGAAGAATCTAAATACGCCGATAACCTTACCCAAAATAGTGCAGTCTTCAACAATTATGGGATCCATGTTATCATTTTCCGGCTGTAATCGAATATGATCTTTCTCTTTGAAAAATGTCTTAACCGTAGCCGAATCGTCAACCAATGCAACGACAATATCACCGTTTCTGGCATCATTTGTCTGTTCCACAAGTATCAAATCACCGGAATATATACCGACATTTACCATGCTTTCTCCCTTTACTTTAAGCATAAATGTCTGCTGATTAGGCATATATTCAACCGGAATAGGGAAGTAGTTTGAGATATTCTCAACAGCAAGAATAGGTTGTCCCGCAGCTACATTACCGATAACGGGAACATTAACCATTTCTCTTCTTATTACAGAAAACTCATCATCCACAAGTTCAATTGCACGCGGCTTGGTAGGATCTCTTCTTATAAGTCCCTTCATCTCAAGGCGCTCCAAATGCGAATGCACAGTAGAAGTAGACTTAAGACCAACCGCTTCGCCAATATCTCTTACGGTCGGCGGATATCCCTTTTCAAGGATCTCTTTCTTAATGTAATTCATAATCTCAAGCTGCTTGGCAGTAGGCTTGTTGGAATCTTTTCTTCCCGGCATATAAAATACCTCCCTTTTACTTTTAGATAATGATATCATAGCTTTAGAAAAAATGCAAACATATATTCCGAAAATTTGTTCGAAATAAGTATTGACAAACAATTGTTCGGTGTTATAATATAATCAAACAGTTGTTCGGAACATTTATTCGGAGGTTAATATATTATGTATGATAACAGAATTTACCTGGAGAGAGTAGCCAGAAGAGAGAAGCAATTAAGAACCTACAAGAATTTACTTTATATGTTCTTTATCGCAGTATGCGTGTCAATTATAGTAATTATCAGTATAGGTTTCAAGAACGGCGGAAAGAAGGCTAATGCCTCGTCCGGTGCTGAAGTTATATATGAATCCGTTATCGTAGAAGATGGTGATACCTTATGTTCATTGGCCGATCGTTATTATAGGTCTTATTCCGGTACCAAAGATAGCTTTATTGCAGCAATCTGCAACATTAATAATATTAACTCGGACGATATAAGAGCTGGAGAGTACATTATTATACCATTATCATCTGCCTATAATTAATTATTTATCTATGATATTTCGCGGAAACACTTGTATAACACAAGTGTTTTCTTGTTTTATCAAGGGAAAAATAGTATAATTTAATCAAGGAGAGATTAAGTATGCTTAGATTCTATTATTCTATAATCAGGAATTTTTTCCATCTTTGGCTAATTCCATATATGCGATTTGTCAATCGCCATCAAAATTGGTTCTCCGAAGAATACAGATATTCCCTTGTTAAAAGAATTGTTCGTCTTGTAAGAAATGCAAGTCATGTCAAGACAACATACCATGGTCTTGAGAATATACCTAAAGACGGTAATTACGTTGTATATGCCAATCACGAAGGTAAGTACGATACCATCGCTTTATTGGTTCCGTTTAATTCTCCAATGTCGATTGTTATGGATTACAAGCGGTCAAAGATGATTCTTTGCGACGAGGTAATGATGATGGTTGACGGTAAACGCCTTAAGAGAGAAGATGTGCGTCAGGCACTTACTGTTATGAACGAGGTTGCGGAAGATCTGAAAAAAGGACGCAAGTTCTTTATTTTCCCTGAAGGCGGCTATCTTAAGAACAAAGGCAATAAAATATATCAGTTTAAGCCGGGAGCTTTTAAATGCGCGCTCAAAGCACAATCCACAATCCTTCCGACAGTACTTTTCAATATTTATAAAGTATATGAGCACAACAGCCTTAATACATTATATAACGATATATACTTCCTTCCGCCTATACCGTATGAAGAATATAAGGATATGAAGACTCCGGAGATTGCTGCAATGGTTCGGGAGCGAATAGCAACAAAGCTTGCAGAGCTTGAAGGAACTGATATTTCGAATATCTATTATGACATACCGGAAGACACAGTGTTAATTTAACAATAAGGCGACGAGATTACCTCGTCGCCTTTAGTATTTTAATCGTCTTTACGAAGATGTACAGCATTTGCAGCCCTACGCCTACGTTCATCCTCCAAAGCAGCATAGTGCTTTTTGGTTGTATTGACATCCTTATGTCCAAGGACATCCGCAACCAGGTAAATATCACCTGTTTCGCGATATAATTCGGTACCGTATGTACTTCTGAGCTTATGCGGAGTAATATTCTTTAAAGAAGTTACAAGCTTGGAGTATTTCTTTACAAGATTCTCAACGGAACGAACCGAGATGCGCTTTTTCTGCATAGATAAAAAAAATGCATTCTCGTGACCTTGAACCGGTATTACACCCTGACGCTCATAATAGTAATCATGAAGGGTTTCCTCAACTTCGGGACCGAAATATACAACGGACTCATTACCGCCTTTTCTATATATTTTGATTCCGTTGTTCTCAAAATCTATATCATCTAAATCAAGGCCTACGCACTCCGATACACGGATTCCGGTACCAAGCAGAAGAGTCATCATCGCCAGATCACGAACTTTTGTCTGCTCATGATATGCCTGCTGTCTGGGCGTTAATTTGTCGCCGGATTCGACTTGATCCAGGAACTTGACAATTTCATCCACATCGAGTCTTATAATGTTCTTTTCGTGCCTTTTCGGAAGTTTAACGAGCTCAGCAGTATTCTTTTTAATTAATTCTCTTCTGTAGAAATAATTATAAAAGCTCTTAAGGGAGGCAAGCTTACGGACTATACCCCGCTCATCGTTGGTAAATTCTTTGCCGTCTTTTACGTAATAGCGTAGATAGGAGAGGTATTCTTCAATATCGGATGTTCTTATCATATCAAGAACACGTATAGCATATGCCTATGATCTTGGCATTTTCTTTCATTTCATGCA
>JAILJL010000138.1 GCA_024694785.1 Lachnospiraceae bacterium | reverse complement strand
TATAATGAACTTACCAAGCCATCGCCAATTGATACGATGTTCTATTACCGCGCGCTTTCAGAGATTAGCTATTACTCAAACCCTACTTCGGAAGGATATACCATAGCTAAGGAAAGAATTCTTGCAGCAATCCATACCACTTTACCGGATATAACCTTAGATAATTATAAGGATTATCTTCTTTCCTCATACGAATGGGAAAATATCCTGATGTATGTGCGCTGTATATGCAGTCTTGGCGATATTGATAATGCTTCCGCTTTACTTAAAGCCCTATATCAACACTGCATTGATACTATTAAAGATGATTCGTTACTCTCCAATATTCTCCCTAAATGTGCATATCTTCTCTCGACTTATTGCCAAGATATCATATGTCCGGAAGATTTAATCTCATATATCGAGTATGCCATATCTCTATTACGCAATAGCGGAATGCTATATCTAATGCTTCCTTTACTAAATAACCTTGTTCTGCTTTACACAAAAACCGATAATCATGATAAAGCGGCTTATTGGGAACCGTTCTGCAAATTACTGAAAGAATTATATGACCAATATCAACCGGGAATTATTATTGATTCCTTGTTTTTCCAGTGCCATTCTTCTGCCAATCACCTTGACAGCGAAGTAATAAGAGGCGAACGCGCTTTTAATAACCTTTCTCAATTAGACTTAGCTTCAGATGTATATCAAAGCAGTGTCTCCATATCAAGACTTGAGACCATGAAGACATCTCCAAGAAAAACACAATACGAGGCACTTGTTAACAGTCTCAATCTCAACAAAGCTCGATTTGGATCTTTTGTATTGACAGATTCACTACAAAGATTAAACGAACTTAATCTCGTTAGGAGTACAATTAGCCGCCTCCGCTACGAGGATTTGCTTAATCTCATCAATACATTAACTCCCGAAAACGATGAAGAGAGTGAATTATTCAATACTTATAAAGCAATTGCTAAATGGGGACAACAACGTGATTTCTATTCACCACCAATAAAGCAACTTAAATCATACATCGATAATACTTATCCCCTCGACGCTCCGGAATATCTTCGAAAGCCTTTTCAAAAAGAAATGGCTATACTCAACCCGTATATTACATTTATCTATAAAGATACACCGCAAGCGGCATTTGATATTCTTTCAAAACTTAGAACTGCTTATGAAACAAGCGAATGCAATCTAAAATACGATAATAAAGCTTATATCACGTTTCTTATTTGCTACGTAAAGTTTTATGGACAAACACTATCAGATTCCAAATTATCCCAGGTCATGGATGATGCAATAGCATATTGCATTTCTTGCGGCAAAGGACATGGATTAACAGGACTGTATTGGGGAAAGATTATAAGAGATATGTATCTGAATAAATCGCCAAGTCTCACCGCCGCATATAATAGCTATATGCTTGCAGAATTATATATGAATTCTTCCGCAGAAAAGAAAAAACAATATTATATAGAAATACTTAATTTAAGAACATCGACCAATTCATCAGAAAAATAATAAACCGCTCCGGGATAACCCGAAGCGGTTATTATTATCTCATCTTTGCAAGCACGGCTTCTTCCAATTGCTTGCATGCTCGCTCGACGGTTGTCTGTGGACACGCAAGATTAAATCTTGCGAAGTTCTCGCCTTCCGGTCCAAACATGTCTCCGTCATCTACCCAGATCTTAACCTTCTTAACCATGAACTCTTTAAGCTCATCATTGGTCATCGCAAGTCCCGACATATCTACCCAGGCAAGATACGTACCTTCAAGATCGCACATACTAAGTTCTGGAATATGCTCTTCTATATAAGCCTTCATGTAATCGCGATTACCTTCGATCGTCTTCTTAAGGCCCTTAAGCCACTTCTCGCCGTGTTCATATGCTGCGGTACATGCGGCAATTCCCATAGGGCTAAGCATACCAATCGACATTCTCTCTATCTCGTCCGCGAATGCCTGTCTTAAATCTCTGTTAAAGATTACGATATTCGAAGTCTGTAATCCTGCCAGGTTAAAAGTCTTCGATGGTGCTGTACATGTAACGGTGAAATTCTTCGCATTCTCCGTAACACACACAAACGGAAGATGCTTCTTTCCATCAAGAACGAAGTCGCAATGAATCTCATCCGATACTACCGTTACGCCATACTTCTCGCAAATGTTAGCTACCGGTTCGAGCTCTTCTTTCGTCCACACACGTCCCACCGGATTATGAGGATTACAAAGAATGAATAACTTAACATTGTTCTCTGCTATCTTGCGCTCAAAGTCCTCAATGTCCATAACATATCTGCCTTCGACATTTATTAATGGATTGTTTACTATTCTTCTTCCGTTCTGCTCTATCATCATTGAGAACGGATAATATACAGGACGCTGAATAAGCACAGCATCTCCCGGCTCGGTAAAAGCTCTGACCGCTACGCCTACTGCCGTAACAACTCCCGGTGTCGTAACTATCTGCTCTTTGGCAAACTCAAAATCATAACGTCTCTTAAACCAGCCTGTTACGGCATTATAATAGCTGTCCGGCGCAAAACTGTAACCATATACATTATGCGATATGACCCTTTTAAGCGCTTTTTTAACTTCCTTAGGTGACTCGAAATCCATGTCGGCAACCCACATAGGTATTGTGCCTTCAGGCTTTCCTTCAACTGCCATAAGGTCCCATTTGATTGAGTTGGTGTTACGACGGTTAATTTCTTTCTTGAAATTCATTGCCTGAACCTCCTGTTTTAAGATGATTAGATCATCTTATACCAGGCGTTTCTTCGCAACGAGCCACTTGCCTGATATAAGATATATAAGAAATGTAATTGAACTTAATCCCCAGGTCAATGGATATGCCCAGAAGATTACTGTTATCTTTGGTATATACTGCGTAATTATCGTAATATACGTAACTCTCACCACGCACCAGAACGCAAGCATTACTATCATTGGAACGATTGATTTGCCGGCACCACGCATGATTGCTGCTGCAGCATGTGAAAATGCAAGCAGGCAGAAGAAGAGAGATGTGGTTCTTGCCCACTGTACGCCGTACGCGATTGTTTCAGGTGTATCCGAGAACCAAGCTATCATTCCCGGGCATAGTATATACATTAATACTCCAAGGATTTCCGCACAAGCCACTGCGCCGATAATTCCATATGCCGCACCTTTCTTTGCTCGTCCGAGCTTATTGGCACCAATATTCTGTCCGGTAAATGTTGTAAGTGCCATGCAGAAGCTTGTTATCGGCAAGAATACGAAGCCTTCCAGCTTCGAATATGAACCGCATCCCGCCATTGCGAGCTTTCCGAACATATTGATATTAGATTGTACGATTATATTGGCGAATCCGATAACTGCATTCTGTACACCCGACGGAATTCCGACCTTAAGTATCGGACGTACAAGTTCTCTGTGCACTTTAATCTTGTTGATGTGTACACGGAATACTTCATCGCTCTGCGTAAGCTTAAGGAAGATCAATATAAAACTTATTGCATGTGCAAGACAGGTTGCTATTGCAGCTCCGGCAATTCCCCACTTGAATACCGCAACAAACAACAAATCCAGGATAACATTTGATACCGATGATATGATCAAATATATAAGCGGGTGCTTGGAATCACCTACTGCCTGGAAGATACCGGAACATGCATTGTACATTACATGGAAAAGCGCTCCGGCAAAATATATTCTAAAATAAAGTATCGAATTCGGTAACACGTCAGCAGGAGTATTCATCCAGTGTAATATCTGCGGCGACATTCCTACTCCGAATATAGTTACAAAAAGACCGGCTATTATGCCCAATGCAATCGTAGTATGTACTGCATTCTGCACTTTCTCACGGTCTCCTGCTCCAAAAGCCTGGGAGACTACTACTCCGGCTCCGGCGAATAAGCCAAATATGAATCCTACCATCATAAAGATGAAGGACCCCGATGAGCTTACGGACGCAAGCGCCTCGTCTCCGACGAACTTACCAACTATCAACGCATCAATTGTATTATACAATTGCTGAAACAAATTACTGCAAAAGACCGGAATTGCAAATCGTATTAATTTCTCTGCAATCGATCCTTCCGTCATCAAAACGGCGTTTCCCTTATTACCCAAAGCCATTAATATATCCCCCGTATTTCATTTTATAGCATCTAACTAAAAGCATAACACAATTTAATCCTAGTTTAAAGGGGCATTGCTATTAAAAAATCAAGAATAAAGTATTAAAAAAGAGCTTCGATCACTCGAAACTCTTAAAAAGGTGCCACCCGGATTTGAACCGGGGATAGAGGTGTTGCAGACCTTTGCCTTACCACTTGGCTATGGCACCAAATGCAAGTATTTGCTTCGCAAATGCTTGCCACGACGCACCTCATCGCCGTAGGCGATTCTGGATGTGCGTCTTCCCCAAACAAGCCGTAACTATTTGGATAGACAAAACACTCACTTCTCTGATTATATAGAATAAAGTTCATCGCGTCAAGCATTTTTCAAACTCCCCAAGTAGGGCTTGAACCTACGACACCTCGGTTAACAGCCGAGTGCTCTACCGCTGAGCTATTGAGGAATATAAGGTATATACCTTGAAAATTGCACACAGTATACCAACAATCACTATTCATTAAGTGAAGCCCTCGACCTATTAGTACTTATCAGCTGAATGTGTTACCACACTTACACCTTAAGCCTATCTACCATGTACTCTTCATGGGGTCTTACTTCCTTATAGGAATGGGATATCTCATCTTGAGGGGGGCTTCACGCTTAG
>JAILJL010000124.1 GCA_024694785.1 Lachnospiraceae bacterium | reverse complement strand
CGCAAATATTCTAAGTCTGTTATATCTGATTATTCCACATCTTTCCGGATCCTTTGATACCGCGCGCTCGACATTGTATAACTTATCAGCCAAAGTAATCAGCTTTTCTATATGAGCTTTGTAATCATGTCCGAAATCATCTTCTATTTTACCTATAATTAGATACACTATATTAGTAGCTTAAAATCACAACAAGAAGGTCTTTACGATGATATCTGCTTTTTCACAGAAAACCAAATACCTTATTACCGCTGCCTTTATCGCAGCTTTTCTTGTTGTATCACTTTATAATGACATCGATTCCATTCCTGATATCAAGCCAATCTCACAACCGGAATGCAGCATTTCTACACAGTCTCATGCCTATATCAACGTACTTGCAGAGACTCGAACGGAAGTATCCCTTATAAAAGAGAGCTTTTATAGAAATATCAATAACAGAAATGCATCTGCTACCAGAAGATTTCTAGTAGGACTCCTTATTATGCTCACAACAGCGCTGCTGTTTCTCTATGCGAAATACTGCATTTCTTTTCAAAATGCCGTTTATACCGGTAATCGTTTCATCATTCTGTTTATTCACAATCAAGACGGTTTGAAAGATTAATAGTTATCCTACTATCGGCGTATGCTTCTAATCATGAAGCCATACGTCTTGTTTGCGTTGTCAAAATTAAGGACAGGAGAAACTATTATGAGTCAAGTAGTTATTATTATCGCCCTTATAATAATGGGCTTAACCGGTGGATTGTCAACACTTTATATCGCTATTTCTCTTCCGTCTATAATCATATGGAAAATATACCGCAGATAAAGATAATCAGCCGAAAGCATAGATTGTTTTTCTGATATCATAGTAATAAGAAAGGTGTGGACTGCATTAGTCCACGCCTTTAATACTATCCTCTGCAAATCTCCATCAATATATGTTATAATATTTGCAGTGACAACATTCTTGAAAGGTAAGACTCAGCATGGAAAAACACTTTGATTTACAGAAAACATATGATCAAATCGACGAGAATATCAAAAAGCTCGATTTCACCAAAATCTGGCCGGGATTCACTCCCTTAAAATTCGCATTATACACCGAAGATACCTGCTATTATAACGGGGATTACGTAGAGAAAACCGATGAATTCTTCGGTAACACCGCAATCGAATATAATGGTGAATATGTCGGAATTTGGATGATTGAAGAAGACATTGATCCCATTGTCCTCACCTCCAAGATAATACACGAAATGTTCCACGGTTATCAGCTATTCAATAATTGGGACGGATATGCAGATGAGGTGGAGGCTTTGCATAAGTATAGCTATAATGCCGAAAACCTAAGTATTAAGCTTCACGAGAACGAATTACTGTTAGAGCTTTTATCCGGACATAATGAAGAAAAATACAAAGAATTACTTGAATGTAGAAAATACAGAAGCATTAACTTTCCTTACGAATTTGACTATGAATGCAAAGTCGAAGACCGTGAGGGCACTGCAACCTTCGTAGAATGGAATGTACTTATGCAGCTTGATAAAGCAAAAGCTGATAAATTCATAGATAACATACGTGCATCAATAGCCAACCCAAAGTACTTCTTCCCTATAAGAATACCAAGCTATGATATAGGCACACTTATGATAAACGCTATGATTAACGCGAAGAAATTCGATTATGTGTCTTCACATAGACCTGTTATGCCAAACTTACTTAATAGCATTAATTGCAATGATTGCTCAAGATTCTTAACAGACTCCGGCATTCCCGAAGTTACAGAAGCGCTCAACGCATATATCGCAGAAACCAAGAATATCATTGAAAAGGCGGTCAGCAAAAATGAAATCGTTCTTACCGGACCTTATGAACTAATCGGTGTAAATGTCTACGATGCAAAATGCTACAACGGATATATAACAACAACATACTTCTTAATGTATTCCGATAACGGGGAGAATAAGATTCTTAACGGCAATTACGTAATTAAAATGCGCGATGAAAGAACTATTGAGACTGTCTACAAGGCGTGATTACTGCTACTCATACTCAAATAATCCCTGCGCACATAAAACGGCACTCCGCATGCACGGAATGCCGTTCTTTTTTGTAACCATATATTTAATTGAAGAAGAATTATTTCAAATTTAGTTACGCCGTACGATTATATTAGATTATCGAAAGTATAGCGAGTGTTCCTGCGCTTCCCATAAACCACATCTTCGCGGTTTTACGCCCGGTCAGCATATTAATGCTTGTACAAATGCATGCAAATATCAAAACTCCGGCCGCCCATACAGACTGAAGTCTTAATGGTGTAAAACCATACGCATCTATATACATCATAATCTTCAAGAATCCAATCAAAGAAAACAGCATACTCTCAACATTTAATACAATACCTGCAATCGTAACTTCTCTTTCCGAACTTTCCGACGTTCTGATCAGAAGCCACAAAAGGATAAAATTAACTATCGTAACTCCGCACATATCACCGAATCCTTTTCTGGCATATTGCGAATAAGTAAACCCGTTCGGAAGCTCCATTATAAAAGCATTAATAAGATACCTTCCCTGCATAATGAAGAACAGCGCATAGAATATCGAAAAAATCGCTATAAATACAATCCATACCTTCGCAGGAACTTTTTGCAAAGACGCTAACTTATTCTTAATTCTGTCTCCACGAATTCGCGCGTTGTCCGGTTCTGCCCTATAGCATCCTCCGATAAGCCCGTATATATACATACTTATAATCACTGTAAATGCAAGCTTAGCTGCCAGTTCTTCGTTTATATCGATTCTAATAAAACCGCCTACCCGCTGCATCATCGCACTGTAGTTGGCGTCGGCATGCATCAGATAAGAAATTGCAACCGCAAATAAGATAATTGCGGTAAGCGAGGCAAGCAAAACTGCGGGAATCGCTTTTCTACGCTTATCATTATCGCTTGTCTTAATTAACGTTATTATCGTTCGTATATTAATAAAAAAGTTTGAAAACGGAATTACAAAAAAGCCCATGATTCCATCCCATACCATCATATGCGAAGTTTCACCATTGGATAACATATTCGCTCTGCATAAAGCCCAATAAACCGCAAATAAATGTGCAAAAAAAGCTCTCTGCCCGGTACTGAATACATGCTCTCCCGGAAGACACACCGACGTAATGGTAATAACAGCCATTATAAGTACAGCAACGCTTTCGATCGAGCGTTTTTTCTTAAAGTACATGATTTCCGCAAGTATTATAAAGAACCCTCCGAAAATAACAAACATTATGTTCCATGTACCTTCGTTTTCAAAAAACATCGATGCATACAGAAAGCTTACCGGCCACATAAGAACGGCAATTACCCGCTCGGTTAAACCCGCCTTAAATTCCTGCTTTTCTATGTTGATATTTTCCTCACTCATTTTAACTCACCCTAAATCCTAATCTTCCTCACTAAATTCGAGTATATCTCCCGGTTGGCACTCGAGCTCATGACATAACGCCATAAGCGTTGAAAATCTTATCGCTTTAGCCTTACCTGTCTTAAGAATCGACAGATTTGCAGGTGTCACTCCGATTCGCTCGGCGAGCTCATTCGAAGATATCTTGCGTTTTGCCATCATAACATCGACATTAACTATTATCTTCATCGTTAGCCCTCCTTATATCGTAAGATTATTATCTTCCTGAAGTGTTGCTGCCTTACCGACAAGATACGAAAGTGCGGATGTACATACAAATACAGCCAATCCCATAAAGACAATCAAAAAATCCATTAAGAGTAACCCCGGATGATTCATTCCAAGAAGCGTAAATGCAATACTTCCAACCAAGAATACTGTCGCATCGCCAATTGCCAGATAGGAATAAATCTTAAAAAGTTTGGAATTCTCCATTGTAAAGCTTCGGTCCTTACCGATATTAACTGCTATCTTCCAAGATATTCCCATTGCAGCAAAGCAAGGAATTGCGCAGACATAGATAAGAACAAGCCAAGGCATTACCCAATATGAGAATTCAGGATATTTCTCTTCGAAAGTCCTTGCAAGCTCAGGTATAACATGGGCACAGCAAACCAATCCTATTAATGTCATCCCTACAATTATCACCCTTAAATACTTAGAAAAAAGATCGTGTTTCATTTTCATTCTCCTCCCATAGCGATGTTTTTTACATCTTTCGAGAACTAATATAACACGACCTTTTTAGTTTGTCAATATATTTTTATTGTTTTTCAATAATTAATTTCTGCTTTACACCGATATTAGCTATGCCGCACGATTATATATCTTTGCTACATGCTTCCTGTTGCCTCCGATTACTACAAGTGCAGAGGTCGCAGTAAGTATACCAAAGATAAGCATAAGCGTGCGCTCACCCGTAAATACCGACAAAGCTCCGGCGATTATCTCTCCAATCAAAGCTCCCGACGTATTAAGCATCTCAAACGTTCCGTTAAAACGCCCTTTCTTCTCATGCGGAACATACGCCTGCGTTGATGCTATCCTTATATTATAAGAAGTTACACTCAAAAGCCCCGAGATAAAGTACACTATTGCCATAATCTTAAATGGCAGGAAGAGAATAATTCCCTCTCCCATCGCCGATACGACATATGCAATCAACGCAATCATGAACTTACGCGAAGCCGGAATCTTGAACTTATAATATGCACTTCCGCCAAGCAGACGCCCCATCATCGATGCCCCGCCAATTATCATATATAAGTACTCGCCGTTATTAAACGTATTCTTGAAATATGGAAGCATTACCACAGATCCCACTCCGCCAAGCACGGAAATCACCGTAAAATGCGTCGTTATCGCAAGCAAACCTTTTTCCTTAACAAGATAACCAAGGCCTTCCTTGAAGTCCCCAATATACTTCTTAATTCCATACGCTTCGTCATGTCTTGCTTCGTTATAGGTCTCCACATGCTTAATCTGCGTCTCCATCACAGCCGCACAAAAGTACGTAATCGCATTTGCAATAAGAAGTGGCGCAAGTCCAATCTTATCATACAGGAATTTGGAAATCGGTACCGCAAATGCAGTCATAACCTCAAGTATCGATGCTATCGAGTAAGCCTTCTGATAATTGCCCTCCGGAATAAGAAGCGGATAAAAGCTCGTATACGCTACTCTATATACCGAATTAATAGCTCCTATTATGAAAGTTCCTGCCGCAAGAAGCGGAAAATTGAAGAATCCGAATATAAGGCTTGCCGCAAAGAACAAGTACAGAGACGATGATATGAAATCAAGTGTATATATCGTTCTCTTTCTCGAATACTTATCAAGATACGGCCCCGCAATCAATGGCATTATTACGCTTGGCAATGTAAACAAAAATACAAAAAGCGCATAATAAAATGTCGAACCCGTATAATCAAGGACCATAAGTCCAAGCGCAAATCCCGATATCGTTGAACCGAGCATTGAAATAATCGATCCGACGGTTATAATCGTAAAATCCCTTGTCCATAATCTACTTGCGGGTTTTATTTGATTCTCACTCATATGTCACCTCCGTAAGTAATCCTATGATGTGAGTATATTCGATATAGCCCTTAAATACAAGGATTATTATCCAAGAGGTCATAATTTACGCCTAACAGGTATGATACCCCGTCTTCTTCGGCAAACTCAAAAAGGAGCCGCATAATGCGACTCCCTTCTATCATGAGCTTTTACACTTTAAAGAATCCTATAAGATCCGATAATTCTGTTGATAATCCCTTAAGTTCGTCGGACATTAAGCTTACTTCTGATACTGCATT
>JAILJL010000122.1 GCA_024694785.1 Lachnospiraceae bacterium | reverse complement strand
GATAGATGGAATTAAAGAATTAAAGATGTATGGATTATATAATCTGTTTGAAGGCAATTACAGGAAGTTGTTAGATGAAAAGATTATTAGTGAAGGCAAATTACATTTTCTTCCACAAATTAATTCCGCGTTAGATAGCTTGTTAGCTCAGCTCTGTATTATATTCGCATATGTAGCGGGTGGTATATTTATTTTAAATCAACAAATGACTCTGGGAAGTATTATGGCGTTTGTTACATTTAGCGCATATGTAATCGGACCAATTGCGGTTTTGTTAAATGTAAAGTATAAAATATCTGGAATACTTCCATCGGTTGAAAGAGTCAGCGAAATGCAAAATTCTCTTAAAGAGTATGGCGGAGGTGATTATGCTTTTGATACAGGTATGGATTTAAGCATTGTCTTCCGAGAGGTTGCTTTTTCATATGATAAGAGCACTAAGCTGATTACCGGGTTGAATATAGAGATTCCCGGATATGGTGCGTATCTGGTAAAGGGCGAAAACGGAAAAGGGAAAACAACATTGGTGAATCTGCTTATGAGACTGCTCAAAATAGATGGTGGAAGTATAGAGGTTAATGGCCGAGATATTTATGAGTATGATTTAGAAAAATATAGAGAGCAGATTGCTTATATCGGGCAAGATCCTTTTCTTTTTAAAGATACGATATATAATAATTTAACTCTGTATCAAAAAGTGACGAATAAGAAGGTATTAGATGTATGCAGAACATGTAATCTAGAGACATTACTTGAGTCGAAAACATTAGATTATGATGTGGGGAGCAACGGAGCTAATTTGTCGGGAGGGCAAAGGCAAAAGGTTGCTATTGCCAGGGCGCTTTTGGCTGATAGGAGAATAATTATTTTTGATGAAGCGACTTCGAATTTAGATCAAGGCAGTAAAATGGATTTTTACAGGCTGATTTCCAAAATAAAGAAAGAAAAAATGATTATAATGATCTCACATGATGAATATGCAATGGGAGTCGCTGATAAGGTTATATGTATTTAAACTAATTATATTATACTATTTGGTAGTAAGTAGTTAGGGAATTTCTTGTTATTACAGAAAATTGAGGCCGGGAGGAAGAAATGACTAACGTGAAAAGGGTAATAAAAATAGCTATTTGCGATTGCAATGAGGAGATAATTGATAAGTTAAAGAGTTTTTTGAAAATTTTTATGGAAGAAACTGCCATATTATGTAATATGCGTTATTATTCCACCGGTGAGCAGTTGCTTCAGGATAAGGAAGATTATGATGTTTTGTTTCTTGCGCTATCGTTACCTGATTATGACGGAATAGAATTGGGAAGCAAATTGCGCCATAGGGGTGAGAAATGCCGGATTATAATGAATACGGATCATGAGGTTATTGCGATAAAGGCGCTTGAAATAGAGGTATCTCGGGTTTTGGTTAATCCATTTTCTTATGATACATTTAAGGAGTGTTTTGCCGCTGTGATTAAAAGAGTACCTGATAAAGAACGTAGAATTCAGGTAAAGGATGATTCGGGATATATGTATATTGATAGTTCCCAGATTGAGTATGTAAGCGTCTATGGGAATTATGTGAGAATTCATTTACTTGATGGAAAGATATGCGAATTAATCAGTTCTCTTTCGCGGTTTATAAGAGAACTGAATGATTCGTGTTTTGCAAAGTGTCATCAAAGTTTTGGCGTTAATGTGGCGCATATAAATAAGATAGCTGGGACATATTTGGTTATGAATAGCGGAGCGAAGCTTTCTGTATCACGCAGTGGAAAGAAAGCAATTCTAAATGTTATGGAAAAGTTTTGCGAATCACTGGTGTATAAAGGTTAAAAAATAATACCGCCCTTCAATCGATAGATTGTAAGGGCGGTATGTGTATATTTTACATATATGTATCCATCATCATTCCGGCGTACATTGAAGTTGCATACGGTGAATTGAACTCACGTCCCGGATTCTTATAAGCTACGACAACCTTGTTCATATATTCAACCGGATTGATTGAGATCTGAGCAGCTCTTGCAGCAGCTGCGTTCTTGAATGAGTTGAGCTCATTGAAGATAGCGCCTGTGGTGTCTGTCTTAACGGCAGCAGCCAAAGCATCGTGATTGATAGCGACTGTACCATTACCCTGAACCATAAGTCCGATAGCTTCGAGCCTGTCCTTCATACCGCTTGATACAACCGACAGGTCATGCTGCAGCTTGGCAGATGACTGTGAAGTCGAAGCGTTGTACTTATCTGCAACCGATAAGGTTGAGTTAAAAGCACGAACCAGTCTGGTTACGTTCTCGATAATCGCGTCAACGTCGTTCTCGAAACCTACCGTTGCGGCCTCGTCGCCTTCGTGCTCACCGAGAAGAGTAATCTCGAATTCACGGTTAATCGTGAACTTGTTGGCGAGTGAGTGGTGCTCTGCGCCGTTAAGGATGAAGGTCGAGCTTTGAGCATTCTCTGTAATCGCATCGATACCGAGGAGATTCATTGCAACCTTGGAACCTGTGTCGGCACCCGGAGTGATATTGAATAAGAATTCTTCACTCTCGGTAAGACCGGTCTCCTTGGATGAAAGAACCAAAGCTTCGCGGTTATCTTCGTCCTTTTCAATCTTTGCATCAATACCGATATTGGCGGTGTTGATAAGACGGGCGAGCTTTTCTTCAACGTCCTTATTGGTATCCTTATCACCAACGGTGAACTGGAACTCGTAAGTACTTGACGTATTCTGAAGATCGAATGTATATACACCTGCTGTAAAATCCTTTCTTGAAGGATCCAGGTAATTACCATGGTTAACCTGACCTGTTGCCAGATTCTTAACCGATAAAGTAAATGTATCCGTAAGTTCACTCGAGTCGCCGTCGCCTACGTAGTTAACCGCTACGTGAGCCTCGTCCGTTGAAGCTGCGACTTTCTTCTTGAATAAGCCCTTCTTTGCATCATCAGGAGCAGAAAGCGAATGCGCAGTCTTCTCGAGATTAAGGGAAGATTCCTTAAGGTCAATGGCAAATTCGGAAGCTTCTCCGCCTTCAAGCCCAAGAACCTTATAAAGAGGGGTATTCTTATTCACTTTAACCATTTGGTTGTAAATAGAGCGCAGCTCACTCTTCTTATGAGTATCATAACGGTTATACGTGTTGTTGCCGTATGTACTAAGATAATAATTATAGATTGTATCAATAGCTGCCATAAGATTCCCCTCCTTTCTTCCTTGAAATTCACGGTTTGATACCGCGGGGTACACTAAGTCCATTTACTCATATACATCATACTACATGCATTCAAAAAAGTACATAGGGAAATTGAAAAGCTTCAC
>JAILJL010000110.1 GCA_024694785.1 Lachnospiraceae bacterium | reverse complement strand
GTTCGTTAAGAACGAAATGATTCCTTACTATCCGCTTGGAGTTAAGAAAGATACTACAAAGGAGGGACAGTAAACATGAGCAAGATTGATCGTATTTTCTGTGCCGGCTTCGGCGGACAGGGCGTTATGAGTATGGGTCAGTTATTGGCTTATGCAGCAATGCTTGAAGAGAAGGAAGTTACATGGTGCCCTTCATACGGACCTGAGATGCGTGGAGGAGAAGCTAACTGTTCGGTTACAATCTCTGACGAGAGAATCGGTTCTCCGCTTATCAATAATGACGCAACCGTAGGTGTATTCATGAACGGAGCTGCTTATACCAAGTTCAAGAACAAGGTAGAGGCAGGCGGAAAGATATTCATGAACTGTGACCTTATTGAGGATGACAATCCAAGAACCGATGTTACATATTACAAGATTCCTGTTAACTCAATCGCAACAAGACTTGGTAAGATTCAGCTTGCGAACATGGTAATGCTTGGTGCTGTTAACGATCAGGCACATCTTGTTAACCAGGATATGTTGCTTGAAGCATTCAAGAAGGTATTTGGTGCTGCTAAGGAAAAGTATATTCCTATTAACAAGGAAGCTTTGGCAGAAGGTGCTAAGGCAGCAGAAGAAATGTTTAAAAAATAATTAGACATCAAATTAATAAGCTATTAAGTGCGGAGACACTGCGTGCCTCCGTACTTTTGACCTTAATAAAAAAATAATGTATTTGGGGTAATGAAAGGATTTAAACATGAAAACAGTTAAAGAAGTATTGGCATTCTGTAAAGAGAATGACGTAAGAATGATCGATTTTAAGATGATCGACATCAGCGGTAAGTGGAGACAGCTTGCGATTCCGGTAGAGAGATTTACCGAAGATACTATGAAGTATGGTATCGGATTTGACGGAAGTAGCTATGGTTTCGCTCCTGTTGAAAGTTCCGACATGGTATTCGTTCCTAATATCGAGTCTGCTAAGCTTGATCCGTTTATGGAGGTCAAGACGGTTACCATGACAGGTGATGTTATGATAATCGACCAGAAGGATAATAACCATCCGTTCGACCAGTATCCGAGAAACGTTGCCAAGGCAGCGGTTCAGTACATGAAGGACACGGGAATTGCAGATGAAATGCTCGTAGGACCTGAATTTGAGTTCTATATCTTTGATCATGCATCATTTAACGTAGACCATAACGAGGCTCATTTCCACATCGATACCGATGAGGCGCACTGGAACATGGGAATCGATGATGAGCAGAACCTTGCTTATCATACACCATATCAGGGAGGATATCATCTTGATCTTCCTTACGATATTACATATAACCTTCGTTCAAGAATCTGTATGATGATGCAGGACTGGGGAATCGATGTTAAGTATCAGCACCATGAAGTAGGAGGCCCGGGTCAGGTAGAGATTGAAGTCGAGCTTGCAGACCTTCTTACAATGGCTGACAATACAATGATTACCAAGTACCTTATCAAGAATGAAGCAATTGCAGAGGGCAAGACAGCTACATTCCTTCCTAAGCCTCTTTATAAGGAGGCAGGTTCGGGACTTCACGTTCATATGCTTCTTAAGAAGGATGGTAAGCCGATCTTCTATGATAAGAACGGATACTCATTATTAAGCGAGACTGCGCTTTACTTTATCGGTGGTCTTTGCAAGCATGCACGTGCACTTTGTGCATTCCTTAATCCTTCAACACAGTCTTATAAGAGACTTGTACCGGGATTCGAGGCACCTGTTACTATCGGATATGCAACAGCTAACCGTTCATCCGTTGTAAGAATTCCTGCATATGCTAAGGATCCTGAGCATAAGAGATTCGAGCTTCGTAATGGTGATGCTACATGTAACCCGTATTATGCATATTCTGCAATCCTTATGGCAGGTCTTGACGGAATCAAGAATAAGATAAATCCTGAAGGAAAGTATGGTCCTTATGACTATAACCTCTTTGATCTTTCGGAGAGAGAGAAGAAGAAGATCCAGTCACTTCCTACA
>JAILJL010000109.1 GCA_024694785.1 Lachnospiraceae bacterium | reverse complement strand
CCCGGTCTTCCGTTCCCATACTTACGGTAAATGCTTTTCTAACCTTAAGATTATCTGTTGTCTTATGGTCTCCGAGACTTATTGTAATCTCCTGAAAATCCGTTGTAATACCCCATGCAGCATTCATCGCATTCGGCTTACCATTTTCATCATACGTACCGATAATAAGAACCGGCTGCGGTAACATAATCGGCTTTGCTCCATAATTAACTCTACTCATAATTACCTCTCCTTTAACTTTATTCTTTCCTTTAAGCTCTACATCTTACACAATATCTGAATACTTGCATCCCGTGACCTTAACAAGATCTTAAACTCTATTCTATAAGATTATAACAAAGCGGAGCCTCTGTAAAGACTCCGCTTACATTATTTATTCTTCCTATTTTGCCATTTATGTCAATTCACAAAAATAGAGAGCATCATTTCGATGCTCTCTATGCAATATAACCATATTCTGTTTACGAATACTTATAACAATATAATTATAAACTGTGATACAAGTACAACAGTGATAAGTGCAAACGGATATGTTGCCGCATAAGCTGAAGCAACATCGTCTGTACCTGCTACGTTAATAAGTGTACCAAGTGCAGGAGTTGATGTCATACCGCCTGTGATTGAACCTAAGTTGTTAAGAAGGTTAAGCTTCAATACGAACTTAGCGAAGAAGTAACCGATAATCATCGGAATTACTGTCATTACAACACCATATAAGAAGTAGATTGCCTTGAAGTAAGCAACGAACTTAGCACCGCCCGCGATACCCGCACCGATAAGAAAGAGCATAAGACCGAGCTCTCTGAAAAGTTCAAGTACACGCTTTTCAATCTTGAGATTAAGTGCGCCGATATGTCCGAAATGTCCGAATAAAAGCGCGATAAGAAGTGCACCGCCTGTTGTTGTAAGTGAGAATGTTGTTCCGCTAAGGCCCTTGGATGAAAGCGGAATCTTAATAGCACCGACAATTATACCAAGTACTGCTGCAAGTGCAAATGCCATAAGACCGAATTTATCCATTGTAAACAACTTACCCTTATATTCCTTAACTTCGCCCTTGGCTACTGCCTGGATCTTTCTTCTCTCTTCTTCCATGTTAGCCTTGGTAAGCTTCGGAACAAGCTGTACGAATAATACAACACCGATAACACCGAAAAGATAGGCAATACCGTGACCTACGGTTACAGCATCTTCAAACTCAGGAAGTACTGTTGCCTTAGCTGCAGAGAATGCAGGAGTTGATGTAAGTGATCCGGAGAGGATACCAACGAGCATAGCTACGAATTCCTTCGGATTGCTCTCTGCTCCGACACCTACGTAGTAGCATCCTACACATGTAAGTCCGCCTGCCAAGATAATGATAAGTCCGAGTAAGATGTAGGACTTAAAGTTCTTCTTAAAGTCAGCGAAGAAGTTCGGACCTGCGATAAAACCTACAGATGTAACAAAGAGAATAAGACCGATATTCTCGATGATCTTCAAAGCATTACTTGTGTAGCTTGCTTCACCGATCAAAAGCGCATCATTTAAATTCTTTGAGAAAAATGCGCCGTAGAGTAATGCTACGATAAATACACCTGCGGTGCCGAGCGATACTCCCTTAATTGTGATGCGGCCCAAAGAATATCCTACGGCTGCAACAACGAAAACAGATAACATTAAAAATGTAATTCCTGCTACGGAAATTACTCCACCAAATAAAGTCACGTTACGTGCCTCCTTATATAATTTTTCACCGTTTGCAATTATACCCCATGGGCGTATAACTGTCAAATATAATAACGCTATGGATACCATAAATAATATGCATCCATAGCGCTAATTTAACTACATTTTGTTGGTATGATAATGATTGAAAAGATCCTGCTTCACATCATAAAGCTTCTGTGAAAGATCCACATATGTCTGATGAGGGTTATCAAAACGACGACACTCAGCCCATAATGTATCCTTTTCCTTAGCACAGATATCACGAATCTCCATAACGGACGGAGAAGTATATACGCATTCACCGTTCTTAAAAATCGGTACAAGCATTTCTCTTACGGTAAAAGTTCCTGCCGCATAAGTTGTTCTCTTCCAAGGAGCTGTCGGTGAGAAAAGATTAAGGTCTTCGTTCTCATCTATCTTCTCATCTACGAAGCAGATAACATCAGCTTCAATCTTATGCTGATCCTTGGTATAGATTCTGTATATAGTCTTATTACCCGGGTTAGTTACCTTCTCGGTATTCTCGGATAACTTAATCTTCGGCTCGAACTTACCATCTTTTTCAATTGCGGCAAGCTTATACACACCACCGAACGAAGGGTTATCCTTAGCTGTGATAAGGTGAGTACCTACACCCCATGATGTGATGGTTGCACCCTGTCTCTTTAATGATGCGATTAAGTGCTCATCCAAATCATTCGATGCAGAAATTACCGCATCCGGGAATCCTGCTTCATCAAGCATTGCACGAACTTTTTTACTAAGGTATGCAAGGTCTCCGCTATCCATTCGGATTCCGTAAAGCTTCGGCTTAATGCCGGCTTCCTTCATTTCCTTAAATACACGGATGGCATTAGGAAGACCACTCTTAATGGTATCATAAGTATCGATAAGTAAGATGCATGCATCCGGATAAAGATCTGCGTACTTCTTAAATGCCGTATATTCATCCGGGAAGCTCATAATCCAGCTGTGTGCATGAGTTCCTTTAACAGGTATGTTGAAAAGCTTACCTGCCAATACATTTGATGTACCGTTACATCCGCCGATAACAGCTGCACGTGCACCATAAGTACCCGCATCAGGTCCCTGAGCACGTCTAAGTCCGAATTCCATAACGCCGTCGCCTTCAGCTGCATCGCATACACGTGATGCCTTGGTCGCAACGAGGCACTGGTGATTAACTATATTGAGTAATGCCGTTTCAAGAAGCTGTGCTTCCATAACAGGTGCGATTACCTTAACGAGCGGCTCTCTTGGGAATATTATGGAGCCTTCCGGAATCGCATAGATATCTCCCGAGAACTTAAAGTCCTTAAGATAATCGAGAAAATCCTCCTCGAAAATATGAAGAGAACGAAGATACTCGATATCCTCCTCATCAAATCTTAAGTTCTTAACGTAATCAATTACCTGTTCAAGACCTGCCATTATAGAGTAGCCGCCTTTAAAAGGGTTCTCACGAAAGAATGCGTCAAATACGACTCTGTTATCATTCTTTGTCTTGTAATAACCCTGCATCATGGTCAGCTCATAGAGGTCTGTTAATAATGTAAGATTCATTTTTTCTCCTTTGTTAAAACAAAAACATTCTTTCTTAAATGAAATAGTACGCACCTTGCGGCACGTACTATTACATTATACACCTTATTTTACTTTTATCAAATTATATTTCGTCTATGCTATTAATAACAGATACTATATCTTCTCAAGCTTATATACCACATCACAGGCCTTAAGTATCTCTTCATCATGGCTAACCATAATGATAATTCTATTCTTCTTCTGATCTGCCAGTATTTCACCAAGAAGTTCTATGCTGCCCTTATCAAGCGCATTGGTAGGCTCATCTAAGATTACCACTTCGGCATCCTTGATAAAAGTTCTTGCAATCGCGACTTTCTGACATTCACCACCGCTTAGATTCTTACCGTTAGATCCCACCTCATAATCAAGACCCTGTTCTTTCTTCATTGCAAACTCCAGCATCTTCTTAAGCTTCTCATCTGCAATCTCCGACTTTCCGCTGTCTTCAAATATATTCTCTCTTATAGTCTTACCAAGCATAATCGGTGATTGTGACATAACAGCGATATTCTTCTTT
>JAILJL010000103.1 GCA_024694785.1 Lachnospiraceae bacterium | reverse complement strand
ACATCCCGCCTGCTCTTTGCATCTTCGATGCCTTCAAAAAGCTCATTAAGCTCTTCAAGATTTCCGTCATATATCTTAAGATTAGCCTTAATGCTATCTTCCTCTATATCAATCTCTTTGAGTCTTGCGTTAATATCCGTAAGTTCATCAACGGATTCTGTCTCTATACAGGCCTTAACCTCTTCTATATCAGGATTTCCTTTGATAAATGATTCAAGCTTCTTGCCCGCTTCTTCACAAGCTATCATTGCATGACGGTAATTTACTGTCAAATCCTGCAATGAAAGCAACTGCTGCATCGGATTAGCCTCTGCCACTATACCTGCACCGGCAAGAAACTCTGCAATCTCTTCCCGTATTTTTAAGGCCTCAACGCTTTTACTCTCGTATTCCGATTTCTTTGAACTTAACCTATCATATTCCATTTCATTAAGACGTCTCAGATCTTCAAGCCGCTTCTTCTCTGCCGCAACTTCTGCCTGCCAGGTGGCAACTGCCATCCGATATTTGTTCTTACGTGCAAACATAAATATAACTGATCCGGCCAAAAGAGCAAACCCGATTCCGATCAAGATTCCACCCGCTACATAATTCCGGGACATAATCATAATCACCGCTCCCGCCGCCATTCCCAGAATTGCAACTATAATACCGATGGCTTCCATTATCGGCTTATTATATACCGGCTTATGTCCTATCTCAGGTTCTTCCGTCCCCCTCGATATCGCAGCCTTAAGCTCATCCATCCTTCTTAATTCTTCTTCGCTAAGCTTATGGGCATCCGCAGCGCTTTTGGCACTTATAAGCTCGGTATTCCTGGTAAGCATAACTTCCACTTCTGCCTCGCTTACAATTCTCCCCTTAAACTCAGCCTTATACTCCTTAACCTTATTGCCCGTTGCTGTAACCGCACCTGCAAGAAGATCATACTCTTTCTTCAAAGCAGCAAGGTCCTTCTTTCTTGAGATCTCCTTCTGCTTCACATATAGATTATCTTCTTCCGCCTTAAGCTTACCGATAGCACTTTTACAATCGGATATCCTGGCACAAAGGTCGCTGTAACTATGGTTAAGCGACTCTTCCTTCGTAATTTCTCGCTCTATTGCGGATAATTCCTCTTTTTTCTTATAAAGCTTCCCTGTCCTTCGCCTCTCACTGATATTGTTCTGCCTGTCTTCAATTGCCTTAATCGCTCTATCGAATCCGTCAAGATCCTCAAGCGCATCCGCACCTGTCGTTACATGCGAATTAATCCTTCCGGTCGTAGATGTCATGACAGAATTCTGCCCGATATACATCGCCTTCTTGAAGCTTTCCGCATCAAGCATGAAAAGCTCTTCACCGATATTCAACGAATAATCGGTCGATATAATGTTCGTTGCGGTATCTCTTAGTTCGAATTCATCATTTGCAGGCTTGTCTGCGAAAGTTCTTCTTAATACATATGTCCTTCCACCTGCTTCGAATCTGATTGTTCCGCCGTACACTCCGCCCTGCCAAGGCTTATACTTATCGCGCTCGCGAGTAACCCTCCTTGCGCCTTCATCATCAAAACCATAGAAAATGACCTTAATAAATGTCGCAAGTGTAGTCTTACCATATCCGTTGTCGTGAAGTATTACATTCTTGCCACTATCAAGGACAAGGTCAAAGTCATGAAGCTTACCGAAATTCTCTATTCTTATCGATATAAGTCTCATCTTCTACACCTTCCCTTCCGTAAGCGCTTTTATACCGCACTGAATAACTGCCGCCTTATCTTCATCCGAAAGCGAGTCATCTGCAAGCACCGTTCTTACGAATTCGCCGCGAAGCGATTCGTCCAATGTGTAATCACGCGGCTCCACGTGCGGAATCGTCTTGTCCTCTATCTTAACAAAATAGTAATCATCTCTTATACTCGCAGTAAGATACGTAAGGTCCTTCTCCGCAGTTATATCAACTTCACCCGTAAGCACTATCTTTACAAGATCCGAACCTGTCGGTGCTGGTAAAGTGTAGTTAGAGCCTGTCATAGTCACCGTCGAAGTGTACTCGGCAAGAGCTTTTCTAATAGCATTAAGCATATCTTCGGAATTATCGAGTCCCGATACATTAACCTCGATTTCATATATATGACGCTTTGCGAACGGGACAAAGGTTCTCGTGATTCTGTTATTCTCATCTATATCAAGGCGCACGAAGCCATGCATACCGCACTCATCGAATCCTCTTCCTTCGAGGCATCCCGAATAGCAGTATGTGCCTCTTGCATCAAGCTCACCTTCCTTATACGCATGAATATGGCCAAGTGCAAGATAATCGATGCCTCTGCCCTTAAGCTCTCGAAGCGGAATTATCTCTGCCTTATCTTTCTTATAAGAATCCGATTCCTGGCCGTGAAGCATAACTATATTAACGCGGGCCGCATCAAGATTAAGCGTGTTGTAGAATAGATCCACGTTATCCTTATCAAGCTCAACACCGGTAATATTAACGCTGCCCTCTTTGTAGGTTATCGGGGTATCAGAGAATGCAAAAAGATTCTCCGGACGCTCTTCAAGCGCATCAAAGAAACTGTTCCTGTCATGATTGCCCTTAAGAATATAATAATTGATATCGGGATGCTCATTAATAACCGATAATATGACAGAAGATGTTCTCTTAAGGCATATCGTCGTATCAAACATATCTCCTGCTATAAGAATCGCATTAACGCCATTCTCCACAGCATATTCCGTTAATCTCTTAAAGTTCTGTAAAAGTTCTGCACTGCGCTCCTTCGCCTTATCCCCCGGCAGGGCATTAAGCTTTGAATCCAGATGCCAGTCGGCAGTATGTATTATCTTCAAAATGCAATTCTCCTTCCCGATAGAGCTTTTATTCTATGCTAATTATTATAGCACACTAATAGGGACATTAACGGGACAATAAAAAAATCTCACCTAAGTATCCTTAGGTGAGATTAATTCACACTTTTCTATAAATCAAGCTTAAGGTCGCCTGCTTTGATAAGTCCTGCCTTTCTGAAAAGAAGGTCGAGTAACCAGGTAATTACACCCGGTAAGATGAAGCTTATCATGATAAGGCCCACAACATCAAATGCGGTAATCCCTGTCTTAATACCTTCCGCAATGTCGTTAACCCAACCGGTATATACACCGATCTGTCCTACAAGTCCGCATGTACCCATACCTGAAGAAATTGCAGCACCATTCATCTCCAACTTAAAAAGGCATGTTGCAATCGGTCCTGTTATAGCGGATGCTATAATTGCCGGAAGCCATACGATCGGCTTTCTTACGATATTACCCATCTGAAGCATCGATGTTCCGATACCCTGGGCAACAAGTCCGCCCCACTTATTATCCTTGAATGAAAGTACAGCGAAACCTACCATCTGTGCACAGCATCCTGCCAGAGCAGCGCCACCTGCAAGACCAGTAAGTGACAAAGCAGCACAGATAGCTGCAGAGCTTATCGGCAATGTCAATGCGATACCTACGAGTACAGATACGAGTATACCCATCATAAACGGGTGAAGTTTCGTTGCAAGCATTATAAGCTCACCAAACTCGGATGCCGCCCAGCCGATTCCCGGGCCCCACCAAAGTGCAAGACCTACTCCGACGAATATCGTCACAAAGGGAGTAACAATGATATCGATCTTGGTCTCTTTATATACCAATTTACCGAATTCCGATGCAAATATCGTAACAATAAGTACAACAAGAGGTCCGCCCGCACCTGCCACATCTGTAGCATTCGCACATACGCCTACGGCAGCAAGTGAGAAAAGCACTAACGGAGGACACTGCAATGCCCAGCCGATCGAAACTGCCATCGCAGGACCTGCCGCGGACATGGCATAAGTACCGATTGTTACCAACAATTCAATCCCGAACTGGGTACCGATTGTCTTAATGATTGTTCCAATCAAAAGTGATGCGAATAAACCCTGTGCCATAGCACCAAGCGCATCGATTCCGTATCTCTTTGCAGAGAAAATGATGTTCTTCTTCTTCAAGAACGCTTTAATCTTATCCATTTTAATCTCCTCACAGTATCATTAGATATAAGATTGCGGCATATTGCCAAGAATTAGTGTAACAAATTATGGCAGAAAGTCAATATTTATCTGGATTTTCACAATAAAAAGCGCCGTTTTTTGCGGCGCTTTCCGATTATTCGTAATTATATTTATTCGACGCATTCCAGAGTATCCACTCCTCATATCCGGCATCGTAAACCGCCTGAATCTGAGCTTTTATCGCCTCAAGGTCATATTCTATATGTCCCTCTATCCAAGGCGCCGTAAATGACTGAAGCCATGGTCTTACATAGGCTCTGGCTCCTTCGGAAATAGCGGATAAAGCTTTCGCCGATCTTCCCAATGCACCGAGTATCGCTTCATAAGGCTCTGCATCCGGAACCTCAAGTCCGAAGTTACCGTTCGCATAATGCGAAGGGTATATCATCGGGCACACCACATCCGCTTTCATCGCAATGTCTCTGTATACCTGGCCTGTAGCCTGCTCATCCAGTTCGCTTCCGATAATCGTTCCGAAAAGATCCGCACCGAAGATTATGCCATCCTTATGAAACTCAGTCTCGCAATATGTGAAGAACGAGGATATACATTTAATTCTCGTGTATTTCTTGGTATCCACACCATAATCGGCGTTATCCGCGTCATTTCCAATCGGAAAACGCACATAATCAAACTGAATCTCATCGAAACCGGCTTCTATAGCTTTCTTCGATACCGCAATTATATAGTCATGCACTTCTTTCTTATACGGATTGACAAATGCATTACCATGTCCGTCCACAATAGGCTCCCCTGTCGGAAGCTTAAGGGCAAGATCGTCGCGTCCTTTTGCAAGGCATGGATCCTTAAAGCATACCACTCGCGCAATACAATATATACCATGCTCATGAAGCTTATTAATAAGCGCAGGCATATCTTTCACGTATTCCTTAACAGCACCTATCTCATGAACCATATCAAGATCCATATTATATGAGATATTGCCCGCATCGTCCTTAACGTCGATTACCATCGCGTTAAGATCGGTTTTGTCGCAAAGGTCAATAAGATTATCAAAAGCATCCTTACCTGCCATTGCGCCTGTTACATATATTCCATGTACTTTGGTTGCAGGGTCGATTCGATTGGCAACACTTGCAGGCGGCATCTCTACTTTAGTCTCTTCATTCGCATTATCGGCAATCTTGCCTGCATCTCCCGAAGCTGTTTCCTTCTTCTTACATCCCGTAAAGCTTAGAAGAACCAGCATTAAAACTAAAACTGTGACTATTATCCTTCTCTTCATTTACTCCTCCATTAATTAAATGCATATTATAAAAACGACCACTTCCATGCATTTTACTGAATAAAAGTGGTCGCAGCAATCTATTTAATTACATCGGTTCCTACATCCTGACGAAGTACTTCAGGTACAACAATCGAACCGTCTGCCTGCTGGTACTGCTCAACGATTGCAGGTAATACACGGCTTGTTGCAAGACCGGAACCGTTAAGTGTATGCACGAATCTCATCTTGCCATCGGCATCTCTGAATCTTATGTTACCTCTTCTTGCCTGATAATCATATCCATTGGATACGGAACTTACTTCCTTGTAGATACCCATACTTGGAATCCAGATCTCGATATCACAGGTTCGGCCCATGGAAAATGAACAGTCATCTGCTGCAAGCTTCGATAACTGATAATGAAGTCCAAGCTTCTGTACTAAGCTCTCAGCCTTCTTAAGAAGCTCGTCAAATGCTTCTTCCGAATGATCCGGATGCGCATACTGAACCATTTCGACCTTATTAAACTGGTGACCTCTTACCATACCGCGCTCTTCGATACGGCTGGAACCTGCTTCTCTTCGGAAGCAAGGTGTGTATGCAAAATATCTCTTCGGAAGTTCTTCTTCCTTCAATATCTCATCTCTATGAATATTAACGAGAGCCGTCTCTGCTGTTGGAAGAAGGAAATTACCCTTCTCGTTAGGACCGCCGTCAATCCAGTAATCTTCCTCAACGTACTTAGGGAACTGTCCGGCAACATATCCGCACTGATAGCCTAACATATGAGGCGGAAGAATGAATGTGTATCCGTCTTTTACGTGCTCTCTTATAAAGAAGTTAAGAAGCGCCCACTCCAGAAGTGCGCCCTTTCCGGTATATAACCAACTGCCTTCACCGGCAATCTTAACGCCGCGCTCATAATCAATTAAATTATGCATCTTGCAAAGATCAACGTGATTCTTTGGTTCAAAGTCGAATACAGGCTTCTCGCCAAAGGTCTTAACGACTTTATTGTTCTCCTTGCCGCCTGCAACCACGTCGTCTGCAGGGATATTCGGGAGTCTGTCCAGAATATACTTAATCTTCTCTTCAATCTCACGAACCTTGTCGTTCTCTTCGGCAATCTCGTCGCCGACCTTCTTCATTCTCTCAAGCTCTGCGGTTACATCTTCGCCGTTCTTCTTCATTACCGGAATCTTCTTCGAGGTAATATTTCTGTCATTCTTCTTCTCTTCAACAGACTGAAGAAGTGCTCTTCTATCTTTATCAAGTGTAAGAAGCTCGGTAAAATCAACGTCAAGATTACGCTTCTTTAACGCTGCCGCAACTTCCTCCGGATTTTCTCTGATTCTCTTAATATCAAGCATATTATCACGCCTTCCTATATATCAATTTCTTAAAAATTATATTACAAGCCTTGCAAAAACACAAGAAATTATTGTATCGTAACCTTCTTCGGCCAGGATGACGCACCAAATACCTTAATTCCGGCAGAATCAAACCTGTATGCGCGAACTTTTATATACACCGGACCGGACTTAAGGTCACGAAGTACAACCTCATCTCCGGTGAATAATGTGCTATTCCAATTCTTACCGTCATATGATATCGATACCTCATATCCCGCAATCTTGGTGGCCGGATGCTTCGGCATAACCTTGAGTGTCGACTTGTACTCCGATATGGTATTTACGGAGTATACCTTGCCTGTGAATACTTTGATCCAATGAGCATAAAGCGTTATGTTATCACTTACGATAGAAGTTGAATATATACGCTTTCCGCCGGTTGCTTCCGTAAACCATCCCGCAAACAGGTATCCTTCACGCTTATAATCAGCGGCGTTATATACAAATCCGTACGGTTTGCCGGCTTCGACGCTCAATCTGTCCATTCCCGAATAATTTCCGCCATTTGCATCAAACTTAATCTCGCACTTTTCTCCCGGAACTATTACCGTAAATGTTATATATTCATTGCCCTTATCCGGAATATTAACTATCGCATCAAGCTTAAATACCTGTTCTTTCTTAGTCTTCTCGTTATATGTGAATGCTCCGAAGTACATAGCGTTGAACTCTTCCGCAAATGTAGCAAACCGTACCGGCGGATTGGATGTCTTATACCCCGGTTCGATAGTCGTAACCGCAACTTCACCATTAGACATCAAAAGCTCTGTATAATGAGGGTTATTAAGCCTCTCCATAAACTGTGCAGTCGAAAGTCCTCTCGGAAGCACGAGTTCACAGTTTCTTACTTCCATAACATCAGCGCTTTCGCATATACCGAAATCAAACTGAATGGTCGCAAGCTTAGTCTCTTTATTAGCATATGCATGAGTTACATAATCGGTTGTACCTATTAACACGTCTACACCGCTAAGATCCGACTCAACGCCTACCTGAGACATGTCAAGAACAAGCATAAGCGAGTATCTTGCACCCTTTTTGAATTCCGCACCAGGCTCAATCGGTTCGGTTCCTTCATACCACTGAAGGCTTTCAATCTTAAGCATCTGCGAACATGTATCGGAGAAGCGAACGGTCTTCGGAACCGTCATTCCCGCATACGGCTTAGGTGTCTTAAAGTAGAGACGCTTATTACAGTTTCCGTTTGCATCAATCCAGTATTCCGGATCTGTTGCCGGAAATTCGTATCTTACAACGATTTCACCCTCGGATACCGTTACATTCGTAGCATTTACTCCGTTAACTCTTACGTCGGGAGCTTTTTCCACGATATATCCCTTCTTAACAGGAATCGTAATTACCGCGGTATACACGGTGGCATCAAGGAACTGCTCGTAATCACTGTTAATTGCCATCGGCGATGGAGTCCAGTAAAATGTAGCGTCATCAATGTCAAGACCCTTCTCATAATCGCCGCTTGCCGCAACTGCATAATCATAAGTAACATGCTCGGCAAGTCTCGGAACTTGGGTTACGATTGATACGGCCCCGTTCTTCATGTTACGATGCTTAAGATCCTCAGGATCGAAATATTCATAACAAATGGCACTGTCAACGGAATAATTGGCCATTCCTCTGTTGATTGCCTTATATATTCCCGGCTGCTGTGAGCACGCTCCGTACATAGCAAAGCCTGCCGGAAAAGCAGTGGTCGGGGTTGCATCGAAATCGAAATTAACGGGATCAACTACGCACTCCACAGCACATGCACACTGTCCGCTTGCAAAATACTGAATATACGCTCCATAATCTCTGAAATCAAAGGCAGGCGTCTCCATTACCGGCAAAGCTTCCTGCATATAGGCATAGGAATTCTCCGGGCGTACCGAGAACTTGATTGCATATCCGAGGGCATGTCCTGTATTGCCCGGATAATCGACATCATACATATATGTCTTGATTATATTGAAATAATCGTTAAATTCCGCCTTGTCTATATCATTAAGAAGTGCCGAATACGGATATATCGCAACATATTCATATGCATCCGACTTATGAAGCACCGCGGAATCACTGAGTTCGTAACCTATATTGTTACCTGATACCTCATATATGTGCCAGCGGTCCGCACCTGTCTTGATGGAATCAAACGGCATATCCATGTAGCTGTCCGTACCGTATATCTTAACTTTCATCGACTTCGGGAGATGCGGAATAATATCTGCAACTATATTTGCCTGAAGTGTTCCGAGGGATAATGTCGTATTGGTAACGATTCCCGATATTAATCTTAGCTCCTCTTCAACAACTTCCGGAACGATATTGGATATCATAATATCCGCTTCTTTGCCGTCATTGCTGACTCTTGCCTCAAAGGTCGTGCCGTCCGGTCTCATTCTGTTATAGAACCCCAATTCTCTGCTGAATTCATAGAGATTCTTTGCATATACGGTAACCCTAAGATAATAAAACTTGTTATTGGCAAGATCCGCCATTTTATTGGCTCTCGATACAGGCTCTATTGTGCCGTTATCAGAGAAAAACCATTGTATATTACCACTTGTAAAAGGAGCACCATTAAGAAGAGTAAGTCTTTCAGGCAGGGCTTTTCTGTATATAGGATTAACCTTAACGGACTGCAATGCAGCCTTGGATATCTCAAGGCCGTAAGGCTGCGCGTCTGCGACAATGGTTACCTTATGTCCGTCAACAGATAATTCAGCCATCTGATAGCCCGAATCATGTTCTGCTGTCTGTCCGAGATATACCTGCGCATATTCTACTTTATCGAATACGGCCGGATCGACAACTTCGAAACTGTATCTTATGGAATACCTGACTCTTGGATAGATTGTCTCATCCGGATCCATCCAGCATCTTCCGTCACCGAACTCAAGCTTAGCGCTTCCGGGTATAATATCTACAGGGGCCCAATCAATTGTAACGTCGGTAACTTTGAATCTCTCTCCGACATTCTTAATAACCTGATTAGGCTTAAATCCCCTCTGCCATTCAAAATACCCCGTATCAATCTCTACATAGGTCTGAATGTCCATAAGGAAGGACTTGCCGCCGGCAGCACTTGCATTATTCGCATAACGTGGCGCGAATAACGAAATCACCATGCTTAGTATCAAAAGACCCGCTATAATTCGTTTACTCTTCATCTTAAGGGTTCCTCCCAATTTATCAAAACTCCACCCTTCAGTTTACACCATTTTGCCCCTTCGTTCAAGTGAACAGAAGGGGCAAAAGGTTTATTTGGAATTAATATGTAATTTACTGATTAGTGAATTCTTGCGATCTTGTGGAACATATGCTTATTCTCTTTGTAAAGCATCTTAAATTCCCTGTAATTCTTGTCATAGCGCCCTTTATTGGCGCTACGCGGCTCAAATACACGTGCTACCGGTACGAAATCTCTTACATTTGATACCGAATCGATTCTGTTAAGACCGACTCCGACTATGGCTGCAGCACCTACAGCGCCGACATTACGCGGTTCGCTTACAACCTCGACTCTTCGTCCTATTATGTCCGCAAGTATCTGGCAGATTTCATGGGATACCGCACCACCGCCTACGAATCTTATTGTCTCACCGGTCTTGATCTTCTTGTCCTGGCATTCCAGCATCCATCTTAGATGGAAGCATATTCCTTCAATAACCGAGCGAAGGATATCACTCTTTGTCGTCTCAATCTTGAGATTATAGAACATTCCCGACGCCGTCGGATCCTCAAAAGGGCACCTGTTTCCGTGAAGCCAAGGTGCGAACAATACACCTGAAGAACCGGCAGGCGCTTTGACCGCAAGCTCTATCATTTCCTCAAAAGCATCTGCATTGGCGATGTTCTCTTTCGCCCAGGCCATACACTTACCTGCGGTTTCCATCTCCGCAAAGTAATTATACTTATCCTCCTGCGCACCCACTATCGCCGCTATCATCGCCGTAGTATCCACAAGCTGCTTTGTTACAATCGTGCTTACCCATCCGCTGGTTCCCCAGTAGATGTGGGTCTCGCCCGGATTAACGCATCCTGCACCGACACCGATAAGTGTCGCATCTCCTCCGCCTCCGAATACCGGAGTCGCCTCTGCAAGTCCAAGTTCCTCCGCAGCTTGGGCAGTTAATCCTCCCACAAGGTCCGTGGTCTTAATAAGCCTCGGCAAATGCTCCGGATTAACGCCGTATATATTACAAAGGGTCTTACTCCATCCCTTACAACCCTTTCTCGTCGAATAAAGGAACGTCGAATACGCGCTGTCTTCCGTCATTACAAATTCTCCCGTACAGCGAAGCAGGAGATATTCTTTGACATCAAGCCACTTATATACTTTCTTGAATATCTCGGCTTCATGGGCTTCAACCCACTTATACTTCCATACAGGATCTTTTACGGAGGAAGACACTGCACCCGTTAAATACAGACTCTTTATCAGCTTAAATATATTGGCTCCCGCTATCTGTATACCATATGCGATACCCTTCTTAATTTCTTCCGTCGCACGCTGATCCATATAGCTCATCGCACGGCGAAGGGGCTTGCCTTCTTTATCTACAAGGACAAGGCCCTGCATCTGGGAGCAAAATGATATACCTTTCACTTCCTCGGGATGCACTCCCGTAGATGCCATAAGCTCTTTGGTAGTTACTCTCATGGCATCCCACCACTCCTCGGGATCCTGCTCGGCTCCGCCATTCTCAAGTATGTATAGATTATAGTCGCGCTTCTTGGCACCGACATGTTCTATTTTATCGGACACCTTATAAAGACATGTCTTAACACCGGTCGTTCCTATATCATATGCCAGGACGTATGCCATCCTAATCCCTCCTCAAAAGTGCTCCGTCGAGCATCAACATCATCTGGTTAAGCAGTTCTTCGTCATTTTCATATAGCTTTCCAAGATAAAGCTTCTTTCTTTCATCAAAATACTCCACATTATATGAAAACTGAAGCATCATAAGACAACTATCGAAGAAAAGCGCTGCTGCCTCAGGAATTATATCTTCTTTTAATAAATTCGCCTCTTTGAGTGCTGCCATGTAATCATTATAAGTCCGTGCCGATATACCTTCGATTCGGGTTGCAAGTTCTCGGGCTTTCTCGGAAAAAGTGCTTGACGTGATTTCATGATATAACCGAATGGCATCCGGATGCTCTTTTGAAAAGGTTAATACCACGGATAAGATACGTCTGATTCGCTCGCGCGGGGTAGTATTCCACGAGTGAAATTCATCCATCTTATCTGACAGCACCCTGAGACTATCTTCAAGACACGCACTGAAGAAATCATCCTTATTCTTATAATACTTGTACATAACTCCTACGCTTATGCCCGCATTATTGGCGATATTCTTCATTGATGCCTTTTCGAAGCCTTTTTCAGCAAACTCTCTGCTGCCTGCTTCCAATATTACTTTAAGCTTCTCTTCACTGAGCTTTTCTAACATTAACTAAACCTTTGCTTTCTTGGAATACTTCTTAAGATACACAATGCGCTGTATAACCGCATCAAGGTATGATATCTTATGTACCGCCTCGCTGCCTGCCGCATAGAGTCTTGCTATA
>JAILJL010000102.1 GCA_024694785.1 Lachnospiraceae bacterium | reverse complement strand
GATCACTTCATTTTTGCAGGAATTTCTGGCAAGAGGCGTTATTCAGACCTCACTTAAATATATCCTTCAGGTAAAGCACCAAAGGGAAATGTGTATTCTTACAACATCGTTATTATTTATGATGATGCATTTGCCATTTGGATTCATATTTATGGTCGGCGCATTCGTATTATCATTGGCGCTGGGATACATATATGAGAAGCATCAGGATCTGTACGGATGTGCGATTCTTCATTGGGGAGTCGGCTATCTTGGAATGTGTTTGTTCTATTAAATAAAAACTTGATAAAATATGAATAAACTGTTGACAATTATGAACAAATAGGATATCATAGGGGTGTAAATAAAAAATTTACGTTTTTCCCTTTATATATCCTAGAAATAAGGAACTCGTCGTTTGACGGGTTCTTTATTTTTGTGTAGGGTATCACACATGAAACTTTTAAGTTTTTCGGGTGAAGTGGGTAATAAAAAAGATTAGAAAAAAAGTACTTGACAGCGGGTGTGCATAATGGTATAAGTGTATTAAGGTGTCTAGTACATCTAAGGCATAGGAAAGGAGAGATTCGATGATATCGGTTAATTTAAGAGATACCCGTCCGATATATGAGCAGATTTATGATTCGCTTCGCGAACAGATTGTAAAGAGCATCATTAAGCCGGACGAGAAACTCCCTTCCGTAAGAGAGATAGCCGCAGAGCTTTCAATCAATCCTAATACGATTCAAAGAGCATTCGGCAGACTCGAACAGGAGGGCTATGTCTATACGGTATCGGGACGCGGCACGTTTGCTGCGGCAGTCAACCTTCTTAGCCACCCTCGAAGAGAGGAACTTTTTTCAAAGTTTGATCATAACGTAAGCGAGTTACTTACTTACGGAGTGACAGGGGAGGAGCTTATGGAAAGAGTACAACTTCTTTTGAAAGGAGGAAGAACTAATGATTCGAACGAATGAGTTGGTGAAGACTTTCGACGGATTTAAGGCGCTTGATAAGGCAACACTTCACGTAGAAAAAGGCTCCGTGTACGGACTTGTAGGCCCTAACGGTGCAGGCAAATCTACCATCATTCGAAGCATCACCGGAGTATATAAGCAGGATTCCGGGGAGATTTTAATTGACGGTGCGAAAGTGTACGACAATAATGCCGTCAAAGAGAAAATAGCCTATATTCCCGATGATGTATTCTATTATCATGTTGCTTCCTTGAAAGACATGGCGAAATTCTACGCGGATACGTATAAGACTTTTGACATGAATTATTTCTTAAGTCTGGCGCAGTATTTCCCGAAGATCGACATGAAGAAAAAGATGCGTTTCCTTTCTAAGGGTATGCAAAAGCAGGCGGCGTTTTGGCTTTGCCTTGCACAACGTCCTGAGGTGCTTATATTGGATGAGCCTGTCGACGGGTTAGATCCGGTTATGAGACATCAGGTGTGGAGCCTTCTTTTGAAAGAGGTGGCCGACAGAGGTGTGACGGTTTTGGTTTCATCGCATAATCTAAGAGAATTAGAGGATGTATGTGATCATGTAGGCATTATGGCTGACGGAAGAGTTATTTTGGAATGTTCACTTGCGGACATGCAGGAGAATACTGTTAAGGTCCAGATGGCATTCGACGGGGAGATTCCGGATTTCAAGACATTGCCTAACGTATTGCATGTTGCAACGACGGGAAGAGTTGTGAATTTAATTATAAAAGAGCACGAAAAAAATGTTGCAAACATGCTTAAGGGTTACAATCCGATGTTTATGGAGACAATACCGCTAACCCTTGAAGAAATATTCATTTATGAGTTGGGAGGCACGAACTATGCAGCGAAAGATATCCTTATTTCATAAGGCGATAGTTAAACGTAATCTTATACCGCATATAGTAGTTACCGCACTTCTTACGCTTGAATATCTTTTGACCGGTCCGATTGCCTATTGGCGCGATTCGATTAGTTTTAAAGAATACGGATATGAGACATTTGATGATTTGTTATTAGCGACACAATTCGGTATTTGGGATTACTGCGCTCATTCAAGACATCTTGAGATGCTTTTGATTCTTGCGGCAATTATGGCTTTTATCAATTTCTATTATATGTTTGATAAAAGGACCACCCAGAGCTTGCATGCCATGCCGTTTACCAGAACGCAGCTTTTTGTGACAAGCTATCTTAAGGGGCTTATGCCGATTGTGATACCGCCGCTTATATCCATGCTTTGCTGGCTGCCTATGGGAACGAATAAGATTTCATACTTGCCGGGACCGGGAGTGCTTATATATGAGCATTTGCTTTTTATAGTAGGCGGACTTATGTTCTATTCAATGGCGGTTCTACTTAACATGATTTGCGGAGTGTGGTATTTGGCCCCCGTTCTTTATGTGATTTTTAATTATTTGTATCTGCTGCTTAAAACAATAATCACTTTTGCATTAAGCAGCGTCGTGTATGGATTTACTTACGATTATCTGAATGTATTGACGGATACAAGCAAGAGAGACATGATACTTTCGCCGAGGAGCTTTTTGGTACTCGGATGTGTACCGAATGCGAATTATGTGGGTCTTAATCATGCTGTCTATGAGTATGGATACAGATTTTTGTGGTATATTTTACCGATAGTTTTATTCACAATACTTGCGTACGTTGCTTACCAGAGAAGACCGATTGAGCGAACAGGTGATTTCCTGATAAAGCCTTGGCTTAAGACGTTCTTCAGCATCGGAATCACAGGATGTGCGTCGGTGGTTGCCATATATCTGATATTCGAATTGCGTAACGTCGGAGTCAATTATAATAAGCAGATTTGGCTTAATGTATTAATAATCGTAGTTGTTTCGCTGATAATCTATATTCTGATAAGCGCATTGTTTGAGAAGACTTTCCAGATAGTGCGGAGGAAGTCGGTATTGATTCCGGCAGGAATAGTGGCTGTTGTTATGGGTATATTCCTTGCAGGCCTGCAAACCGATGTGTTGGGAATCGGAAGCCGCCTGCCGAAGGAAGAAGATGTCGAGAGAGCTGCTCTTGAGATATTCTATAACGGCTACAGATATACTGACTTTAAGGATGATATCGATAATTATAATGATTATTATGCTGATACTACAGATATCGCAGATGTCATAGAGATGCATAAGATACTTCTTGAGAATAAGGAATATGTATTGGGAAGTACATCGGATTCCGAACTTCGTATCATGGTACATTATCTTATGAAAGACGGAAGCGTAATGCTTAGAGTATATAACTTCCCATTATACAAGGACGATCTTGATGACAAGGATTCTGTATGTTCTTACATTGATAAGAAGTATAACAATCCTGATAAGGCTTTCAAAGATGTCAGGGAAGGAAGAACTCCTGAGAAAGCTTACATATCTGCATACGCATACAATTCAAGAATCGGTGATTATCAGCGGGATTTAGACCCTGCCGGACTTGATGAGGCGATTATGAAGGATATTGCCGCAGGTAATATGAAACTTGTATATTTTAACGCAGGCTGGTATTATGATGATTCACCGTATGCAAAGATGTATAACTTATATAATGCCGTCATCAGGGTTACCTATTCCGGAGGAAAGCGTTGGGGTAATTATGACAGATTCACGGTGGATGAATTCGGAACCGATATATCACCTGATTATTCATCCGATGGTAATGGTGTGGAGATATCGTTTTATATAACGGATAAGTGTGAGAACATTTTGAAGTTCCTGGAAGAGTCCGGTGTTAATCTTGAAGACATAGGTTTGTATAACGACTTACAGTTAGATTCACAATAATAAATAGATAAAGCTGCAATGGAATTATATCCGTTGCAGCTTTTTGGTTTAATCATTGTATAAAAGTTCGGGCTTTTATCTGTAGTCACCCATAAAGAAAATGGCGAGTGTACCGGGACCCGAATGGGCACCGATAACAGGGCCTGTGTCTGTTATCACTATATTCTCAATACCGAATCTTGTACGGATCGTTTCTTTGGCGAATTCTGCATCCTCCATACAATCACCATTGCACATATAGATTATATCATTCTGATCTCTGCATGAGCCCATTTGCTTCTCCATGAGGTCGATGAGTGAAAGTATTGATTTCTTACGGCCTCTTGCCATTCCGATACTTGTAAGATGACCGGTATTATCTGTATGAAGTAAAGGCTTGATGTTGGCAAGCGTACCCAGAATCGCAGTTCCTTTGCTTACGCGTCCGCCTCTGTGAAGACAATTAAGATCATCTACCGTGAATAAATGTACGGCGTGGAGCTTGATGTCTTCTACGTATTTGGCAGTCTCCTCTAATGTATGGCCTGCTTCTTTGTATTTAACGGCTTTGTGTACAATAAGCCCTTCGCCTGTCGAAGCAGCAAGAGAGTCGATGACAATAATCTTACGCTCCGGGTTTTCTTCCATAATATTGGCAGCTGCAAGTGATACACTGTTATATGTTCCGCTTAATTCCGAGGAGAAAGCGATGAAAAGAATATCGGTATCTTTCTTGGCAATCTCGTTACGAAAGAATTCCTCTGCAATTTCAGGAGAGGGTTGTGAAGTGGTCGGTGTGGAACCATTACGTATTTTGTCATAGAATTCCGAAGCCGATACTGTATGATTGTCATTGTAAGTTGCGCCATCCAAGTTATATGTTAATGATATATAAGGCACATCATACTTTTCATAGAATTCAACAGGAAGGTCTGTTGTGGAATCCGTAAAAATTCTGAACTCTTTCATTAACTTCTGCTCCTTAACTGATATGATTTAATATGTACATATTAAATTCTCTACGTCATTATATCAAAAATCGTTAAATAATAAAAGACAAATTTGGTGTTGCAAAACTTAAGAATCGCTCGTATAATTAATTATGTCGGTGAAATAGGATAGATGCGTTAATCGATATTCACCGCGTAGGTCACTCGCTGTGAGTGTGTAAAATATTATAATTTATAATTTATTAAGGGGGACACGTATCATGTCATATGTAGACAGAGTGTTAGAAGCTACCAAAGCTAAAAATGCGAATGAGCC
>JAILJL010000054.1 GCA_024694785.1 Lachnospiraceae bacterium | reverse complement strand
TATGCATTCGGAGCACTTTTCTCAAAGGGCTTATATGCAATGTATAAGAAGGAGGGTGCATCATTTGTTCCGAAGTATCAGAAGATGCTTCTTGCAACAACTGTTAATTCTGTAGAAGATACAGCCAAGACAATGGGAATCGACTTAACCAAGAAGGATTTCTGGAGAGGTTCATTAGATCTTGTTGCGGCACAGATTGATGAGTTCCTTGAACTTACAAAAGATATGTAATTTAAATCTGGCTCCGTACTTATACGGAGCCAGATTGTTTATTTTATGATGAACTCAAATGCTATACTCTCAGTTTGTGTTTGATTATTGGAATCATTAGTTTGATATTGGCATTTTGCTGTGATGCAAATTACAATCTCATTGTCTGGTGTTAAAGCATAATACTTTTTTGTTATTTCAAATAATGGTGAGTTTAAATTTCGGGTGATTGTTTTTAGTTTATTAAGAACTAGGTTATCTATATCAACATTATTGAACGCATTTGCCTTTTTTGTGTTCTCTTCGGAAAAAGCATTTATGTCTCCGACTACTATTGAAGCTAAATGTCCTTTGGATGTTATTTGAACAGATATATATGCTGAAGAGCATTCATCGTTTATTATTTTAACGAATGTATATGTTAAAAAGGTCATTTTTCCTTTTGAATCGGAACTTGATTGATAAGGCTTTTGCGAAGTGCTGTAAAGAATATAATCGCTAAGGTCGATATATATCGTTGCATATTTTTCTGCTAATTCTTTTCCGGTTTCTTTTATATTATCAACGTCTTCAAGCTTAGGCTCTGATCTTAAAAAGGACAATGTCTTAAGATTAATATAGACAAGTTCGCCTGTATTTGAATTAATGCCGAATGTTACTCCACGCGTATTTCCGTAATAGTCGGTAGCAAATGAATTATAGTTATCATACCGAGAGTATATGTAATCTACATTGTAGGACTTGTTGTCAAATTTTATATATAGATTGCTTTCTGCTGTTTCAGAAGTGAAGCTCTTGCCATTCCACCATTTGTAATCTTCGGCAACTTTAATGGATGACATGTTGCCACTTAAATTACTGTTACTTGATGAAAGTAAGTAACATTTCGGGGAATCATTAAGTAATGTAAAGAGAATGAGTAACCCTAAACATACGATAATGGATAACAGTGTAGCTGTTTTAATATTGAGCTTTTTTTTCATGATACGTACCTCAATAATGATTAGTTAAGAGTTTGCTTTTCATCACCGCCAATAACAGCATTCGGTATTAGAAGTTATCATAAAGGCAATCACCACCCCGCCCTTGATATTTCTATTATACCAGAAAAAGTAGCTCAATCACAGATAAATACCGGATTTGTGGTGCTTTTGTAAAGAAAAATCCATGGCGTTATGCCGTGGACTTTGTCTACAGCCTGGAGGGACTCAATTATTTGAGTCCCTTTTTTATGTATGTTGACCAACCTACATAAGAATGCTATCATTATAAGTGATAAAGTATACAGTTTTGTAGTTTTGTGAGAATTTAAGGAGGAGTGGATATGGCTATATTTAAAGGTTCGGGCGTTGCGATCGTAACCCCTATGAATGCCGATATGACGGTTAATTACAAGAGACTCGAGGAACTTGTTAATTATCAGATAGAGCATAAGACAGATGCGATTATTATATGCGGAACTACGGGAGAATCGGCAACACTCTCCGAAGAAGAGCATAGAAAGTGCGTTGAGACCGCGGTTAAGGCAGCAGCGGGAAGAGTACCTGTTATTGCAGGTTCAGGCTCCAATAACGCGGCGCATGCGGTAGAACTTTCAAAAAGCGCTGAGGCAGCAGGTGCGGATGCGCTTCTGGTAGTTACTCCTTATTACAATAAAGCAACTCAGAAGGGATTATACGAGTATTATAAGCTTATAGCGGATAACACCAAGCTTCCGATAATCATGTATAACGTTCCTTCAAGGACAGGAACCAATATCAAGCCTGAAACTGCTATGAAGATAGCACGTGAGATTAAGAATGTAGTCGGAATCAAGGAAGCGTGCGGCAATCTTTCGCAGATTGCGGAGCTTGCAGCACTTAATGATGGCTCTTTAGACATAATTTCCGGTAACGACGATCAGACTGTTCCGATTCTATCATTGGGCGGTATCGGTGTAATTTCTGTACTTGCCAATGTTGCACCTGAAGATACCCATAATATGGTTGTGGAATTCCTTAACGGTAATATTGAAAAAGCACGTACATTGCAGTTAAAGGCAATCGAACTTATTAATGCGCTTTTTGTAGAAGTTAATCCGATGCCGGTTAAGAAAGCCATGAACCTTATGGGAATGAATGTGGGACCATTAAGACTTCCTATGTGTGAGATGGAAGAGAAGAATATAGAGGTTCTTAAGAAAGCACTTAAGAATTACGGACTTTTATAGAGATTATATAAAG
>JAILJL010000152.1 GCA_024694785.1 Lachnospiraceae bacterium | reverse complement strand
TGCGTGAGAATAGACTTAAACATTTCCACAATGTGATTATATAGTGAACGAACCGCAGGAGCCATTAGTGTAGGATTCATTGCGGATATTCCTATAATTCTTGCCTCTGCAGGCTCAAGCTCATAACAATCGACATCATATGGTACATCACGCATAATAAGCTCCGGTATAAGGCATATTCCAAAACCTTTTTCGACGAGCTTCAATGTGGCGTGATCATCTGCCACATGATAATTTGATTGAATTTTAAGACTATTCTCACGCAGAAAATTCTGGATATCAACATCGGTATTCTCTCGTTGAGTAACAAACTGATAGTCCCTAAGTTCCTCCACGTTAACCACGCTGCCTGAGCTTTTACCGCAAAGGCCCTTAGGCATTACGCAAAGAAGCCTGTCGCGATATAATGGCAGAATCGGTACATCCTTTGCGCTGGTAACCGAAAGAATTCCTATATCGACAACGCCGTTCTTAAGCCAGTCCGCCACATCTGAATATGTTCCCTGGAAAACTTCGATAATTACACTGGCATTGCGCCCATTAAATGTGCTTATGATGTCCGGAATCCAGTTAGAGCACACCGACGGGAATACTCCAAGCTTAACCCGTCCCGTCTTAAGTCCGTTAAGCTCCGATATCATCTGCTGGAGCGATTCGTCCGAATTAAGAACCGCATTAACATACGGGAGAAGATGCTCGCCGTAATTGGTTAATTTAATTCCGCTTTTGCTTCTCGTAAGCACCGAGAAGCCAAGTTCCGCCTCCATATTGGCGATAGTATGACTTATTGCGGAGGGCGTAAGTCCAAGGACCTCGGCCGCTTTGTGGAAGCTTCCGATATCCGCAACAGTCTTGAAAACCTGATATGTAAGTAATGTCATTATCTTTCCCTTTATTCATCAAAAATCATTTTGGCCGCGCCATATATTCCGGCAAGGTTGCCTAATGTTGCAAGCTTGAATTCCGTGCTTTTTGCCGCATGGAATACATTTGCCTTAAAGCTCGGAAGCAGTGAATCTATGATAATCTGCCCGGCTTTGGCCATTCCGCCGCCTATAACAAATGCGTCCGGATTGACTACCGTTGCAATCTTTGCGAGCGTAATTCCCATAATCTCTCCGACCTTCTTGGTAACTTCTATAGCAGGCGCATCGCCATTCTTTGCAGCATCGTATATCTCTTTTGCAGTATACTTAGGCAATTTGCGAAGTTCACTGTCATCCGGATGCGTAAGAAGATATTTCTTCATAAGCTTAACAACTCCCGTCGCGGAACAATACTGCTCGAAGCATCCTCTTCTTCCGCAGGAACATAATTCGTTCTCTTCATCATTAACCATTATATGTCCAATCTCTCCCGCAGAACCTGTTGCCCCTTCAAATATCTTACCATTGATAATTATTCCGCCGCCTATTCCGGTGCCCAGAGTAATCATAACTATATTGCTAAATCCTTGTCCGCCGCCTCTGTAGACTTCACCGAGTGCCGCAACATTGGCATCATTTCCCGCCTTGACATTAAGACCTGTTATAAGCTGAAGCTGCTTGGCTACATTGAATACATCCCATCCGAGATTAACGCACTTAAGCACGGTACCATCTCCCAATACCGGCCCCGGAACGCCTACTCCGACACCCTTAACCTGCTGCGGGGTAATTCCGTGCTTCTGCATATTCTCAAATATTGCTGCCTTAATGTCCTGTAATATATATACACCCTTATTCTCTGTTCTTGTCTCTAATACAACAGTATCCTTAAGGAAACCTTTTCCGTTAAAAAGACCTATCTTGGTACCGGTTCCTCCGACATCCACTCCGTATACAAACTGTTCCATTAAGATAACTCCTTATACGTATTTTGATTCTTTTTGCCTCATAAGCATCTTCTCTCTTGCTTTGGCATTCCTATCCTTACAGATCACATCCCAGTCAGGAAGTGAAGGCATAAGATCCGATAATTTACTCATAACATCCGGTATATCTATCTTCTGCGGACACATAGCCGCACATGCTCCGCAGCCGATGCAGGCCGTCGGGCGCTTTTCTTCAGGAAGCGATTGCATATACATTGCCGGTGTAAAAGCGCTTTTATTGACAGCTATGTCATTATAAGCATTCATAAGTTCCGGTATGCCAAGACCCATCGGGCAATTATCTACGCAATATCTGCAACCTGTACAAGGAACGCCTTGCTTTAATTCTTCCGCTATTGCAAGAAGTACATCGGCTTCTTCCTTATTCATAGGCTCATAATTCTCAAATGTAGCAACATTCTCAACCATCTGGGTATAGTTACTCATTCCGCTTAAGATTACCTTAATATTCGGGAACGAAGCTATGAATCTGAAAGCCTCTTCTGCAGGCTTTTTCCCGTTTAATCTTCCGGCAAGTTCCTCATCAAGGTTAGCTAGCTTTCCGCCGCGAAGTGGTTCCATAACCCACACCGGGATTCCGCACTTTTCCAGGATTTCGAGCTTTTCCTTGCCATGCTGCAATGTATAATCCAGGTAGTTAAACTGAATCTGGCAAAACTCCATCTCATCTCTCCATTTGTTAAGGAAGTCCTTGAGGCAATCAAGTCCTGCATGAGATGAAAAGCCCAAGTGCTTAATCTTGCCCTGCTTCTTCATTTCAATGAAGTAAGGAATGATGTTCCAACGCTCGTCAAGATATGTATCAATTGACTTCTCACACACATTATGGAGAAGGTAAAAATCAAAGTAATCAACCCTGCACTTTTTCAACTGATCCTCGAAGACTTCCGCAGGGTTATAACTCGTGTCGGTCTGATGGCCCGGATACTTGGTCGCAAGATAAAAGCTATCACGCTCATACCTTGAGAGCGCCTCTCCGATCACAAGTTCAGAGTCCCCTTCATGATATGGATATGCAGTATCAAAGTAGTTGACTCCATGATTAATGGCGTAGTCAACCATCTTGAAGGTTTCTTCTTTATTAATTGTCTTGTCCTCATTTAAAGGCAACCTCATAAGACCGAAGCCAAGCCTTGAAATCGAGCACTCTTTAAAATCGTTATAAATCATAGCAAACACCTCTACAAAATACTACTATACCGCTAAATTGACAGAAAAACAATAGTTTGAAATATCATAAAAAAGGAGCCGT
>JAILJL010000147.1 GCA_024694785.1 Lachnospiraceae bacterium | reverse complement strand
TAAATACGATTACGATGAGTATATGACTATCTTCTCCGTTGTATTTCAGGACTTTAATCTCTTTGATTTTCCGCTTGATGAGGTTATAGCTTCAAGCACGGATGTGGATAAGGAAAAGGTTTCTAAGGTTATAGATATGGTTGGCATAAGAGAGCTTGTGGAGACTATGCCGGATAAAGAACATACGCTTCTCGGAAATGAGAATGGTACCGGTGTTGGATTATCCGGTGGAGAGGCACAGAAGGTTGCAATTGCACGAGCTTTATATAAAGGCGCTCCATTTGTAATACTTGATGAGCCGACTGCAGCACTTGATCCTGTAGCGGAAGCTGAAGTATACGAAAACTTTGATAAGCTTGTCGGGGATAAGACATCAATCTATATCTCGCACAGAATGAGTAGTTGTAAGTTCTGCGACAGAATCGTAGTAATCGACGGAGGTAAGATTGCAGAAGAAGGCAACCATAGCGAATTAATAGCAAATAACGGAATCTACGCCAAGTTATATAATACCCAGGCAGCATATTATACAGCATAGATAATATAACAAGTAAACTCACGAGGCCGCGGGAAACTGCGGCTTCCTCTTGTTTTTATTATTGTAAAATACAAAAATAAACTTCCTCTTGAAAGTATCCCGATTTGTAGTATAATTTTTACGTTGCTTTTTAATAGGAAAAGAGGATATATAGATGGAAATTAAGCAGGAGAAAATACGTAATATTGCGATTATCGCACACGTTGACCATGGTAAGACAACATTGGTTGACGGATTACTTAAGCAAAGCGGTATATTCAGAGAAAACCAGGCAGTTGTAGAACGTGTCATGGACTCCAACGATATTGAAAGAGAGCGTGGAATCACCATTCTTTCCAAGAATACCGCAGTTAATTACAAAGGAACCAAGATTAATATAATTGATACTCCGGGGCACGCAGACTTCGGTGGAGAAGTTGAGCGTGTACTTAAGATGGTTAACGGTGTAGTTATGCTCGTTGACGCTTTTGAAGGCGTTATGCCGCAGACGAAATTCGTTCTTATGAAGGCTTTGCAGTTGAATCTCCCGGTTATTGTATGTATCAATAAGACGGACCGTCCGGAAGCACGTCCGCAGGAAGTCGTTGATGAAGTCCTTGAACTTCTCATGGATCTCGGCGCATCCGATGAACAGCTTGACTGCCCGTTCGTATATGCATCTGCAAGAGACGGATATGCAAGATATAATCTCGAAGATACGAATATGGATATGGTACCTCTTTTTGAGACTATCATTAATTATATTCCGGCACCGACAGGAGATCCGGATAAGGGAACGCAGGTGCTTATAAGTACGATTGATTACAACGAATATGTTGGTCGCATCGGTGTTGGTAAGGTTGACAACGGAACAATCAAGGTTAATCAGGAAGCGGTGGTAGTTAATCATCATGACCCTGATAAGAAGATCAAGGTTAAGATCAGTAAATTGTATGAGTTTGAAGGTCTTAACAAGATAGAAGTGCAGGAAGCAACGGTCGGTTCAATTGTAGCAATATCCGGTATTTCGGATATTCATATAGGTGATACAATCTGTTCGCCTGATGATCCTGCTCCGATTCCTTTTCAGAAGATATCGGAACCTACGATTGCGATGAATTTTATCGTTAACGATTCACCGCTTGCAGGTCTTGAAGGAAAGTACGTAACCTCACGTCACCTTCGCGAGAGATTGTACAGAGAGCTTAATACGGATGTATCCTTGCGTGTTGAAGATACGGAAGATACAGATACATTCAAGGTATCAGGGCGTGGAGAGCTTCATTTATCGGTACTTATCGAGAATATGCGCCGTGAAGGGTATGAATTCGCCGTAAGTAAGGCAGAGGTACTCTATCATAAGGATGAGAACGGCAAAAAGAGTGAGCCTATTGAAGACTGTTATATAGATGTACCGGATGAATTTACCGGTGCAGTTATAGAGAAGTTGGGTCAGCGTAAGGGTGAACTTCAGAGTATGGGTTCGATAGCAGGCGGGTATACCCGTTTGCATTTCGTTATACCTTCGCGCGGACTCATAGGATATAGGGGAGATTTCTTGACCGATACCAAGGGTAATGGTATTATCAATACGAGCTTTAACGGATACGCACCTTATAAGGGCGATATCTCTTATCGCAAGCAGGGCTCATTGATCGCGTTCGAGGCAGGAGAAGCTGTAACATACGGACTGTTCTCTGCACAGGAACGTGGAACGCTCTTTATCGGACCGGGCGAGAAAGTATATTCCGGTATGGTAATCGGTCAATCCGGTAAGTCTGAAGATATTGAGCTTAACGTATGTAAGAAAAAGCACTTGACCAATACACGTTCTTCAAGTGCGGATGAAGCACTTACACTTACTCCGAAAAAGGAGATGAGCCTGGAGCAGGCGCTCGATTTCATCGATGCGGACGAATTACTCGAAATTACGCCTACTTCACTTCGAATCAGAAAGAAAATTCTTGATCCGACGTTAAGAAAGCGCGCCGAGATAAGAGCTGCGCAGATGAATCAGGATAAATAACAAGTTTAAAGGGGGTACTTTAATGAACGAGAAATGGTCACTTGATATTCTCTACAAGGGTTACGATGATCCGAAGTTTGCTGAGGATTTAAAGAAAGCAGATGAGCTCATTGAGAAAACGCATAAGTTATCTGCAGCACTTGATCCTAATAAGAGAAAAGAGACAATCATCGAAATTATTAAGTTAAGGGAAGAGTCGGAAGTTCTTTCCGGAGAGCTTTTCCACTTTGTATCACTTCAGAGTGAAGCAGATACAACAGATGAGAAGGCAGCAGCACTTATGGGACAGCTTATGAATAAGTTTACTTCGATCACAAAAGATGAAGTTATGTTCGATAAGTACATAGGACAGACAGAGAACCTTGACGAGATAATTAAGAGTGATGCGCTTTTATCCGAATATGAATTCTACCTTAATGAGATCAAGAAGGATTATGCACATATGCTTTCGGATGATGTGGAAGACATGTATGCCAAGATGAATATAACAGGCGGAAGCGCTTGGGGCAATATGTTCAGCTATTTAACATCAACTCTCGAAGTTGATTACGAAGGCGAGATAATCAACCTTTCAAGCGTAAGAAATAAAGCCAACGATCCTGATAAGAATGTTCGTAAAAAAGCTTACGATGCAGAGCTTGCGGCATATAAGAAGATTGAATCTGCAATTGCCTACTCTCTTAACAACATTAAGAAGCAGGCCAATATGATTACGAAGGAGCGCGGATATGCATCTGCACTTGAAGCCACGCTTGATCACTCGAGAATGAAGAAAGAGACTCTTGATGCTTTGTGGGGTTCGATTGATGAGTACCTTCCTAAGTTTGAAGAGTATATGCTTAGAAAAGCAAAGATATTAGGTTATAAGAATGGACTTCCTTGGTTTGAGCTTTTTGCACCGATAGGAAAGATGGATAAGAAGTATACTGTTGAAGAAGCACGCGATATGCTTATTAACTTATTCGGTAACTTCTCCAAGGATATGGCTGATATGATGACTCGTGCTTTTGATGAGTCATGGATTGATTTCTTCCCGCGTGCGGGTAAGGTGGGCGGAGCCTTCTGTGCAGGTATTCCTTCTAAGAAGCAGTCACGTGTACTTACCAATTTTACGGGCTCTTTAAGCGATATCGATACATTGGCGCATGAACTTGGTCATGCTTATCATAATCTTCATACACAGGACCAGCGTCCTTTGAATCAGGGATATTCAATGCCTGTTGCCGAGACCGCATCTACATTCAACGAGAATGTATTCATGAACTTTGCAACAGATAACGCAGAAGGCGAAGAGAAGCTCGCTCTCCTTGAGACACAGCTTTCTGATATCACACAGACAATTTG
>JAILJL010000141.1 GCA_024694785.1 Lachnospiraceae bacterium | reverse complement strand
ACTTCTGTTGCAACAGGTTCTTCCTGGGGTACAGTCGGAACCATGGGTGTTGCATTAATGGGTATTGCATTGGGACTTGACATGAGCCTCCCGATAACAGCCGGTGCCATCGTATCCGGTGCTTACTTCGGAGACAAGATGAGTCCTTTATCGGACACCACCAATCTTGCCCCTGCAATGGCAGGCTGTGATGTAATGACAGGAATCAGATTCATGATATTCCCGACATCCATTTCTTACGGAATCACATTGATTATATTCTTCGTTCTCGGACTTGGACATTCGAAAGCAGGAGCAGATATGTCATCTGTTACTACAATTTCCAATTCCCTTATCGAGAATTTCAATATCTCACCTATACATTTCCTGCCGGTAATTATCGTACTTGTTGCGGTTGCTATGAAAGTTCCTGCTGTTCCGGGCATTACACTCGGTATTATAAGCGGAGCTATCATCGGCCTTGTTACACAGGACCACTGCACTCTCGGCACACTATTAAGCTGCGGTATGAACGGCTATGTATGTAAAACAGGCTTTACAACATTAGATAACCTTCTTTCAACAGGAGGACTTATGGGTATGATGTATTCATGCTCCATGGCGATAATCGCTATGATGTTCGGCGGTATTATGGAGGAAACCGGTCAGCTTCAGGCTGTAGCAAACTTCATCACAAGAAAAATAAGAAAGCCTGCGGGACTTGTAACTGCCACAATGTTCTCAAGTGTTATAGCAAACGTACTTATGGCAGACCAGTACATCTCTCTTATAGTTCCGGGCAGAATGTATGCTTCAAAGTATAAGGATATGAAAGTTCATCCGGTATGCCTTGCCAATGCAATCGCATCTTCCGGCGCGGTAACAAGTGTACTCGTACCTTGGAACACATGCGGACTTTACGTATCTTCAATCCTCGGAATAAGCGTAATGAAGTTCCTTCCGTATGCATTCTTTAACTACCTTACACCTGTAGTTGTCATCATATTGGCATATCTTAAGGTAACGGTAACGAATGAAAACGGAACAAGATTATACAAAGTAAAAAAGGAGTCGCTAACGCAGCATAATTAACAGCACTTTAAAAGCCCGCCATCAGGCGGGCTTTATCATTCTACATATTCCATTCGTCGTCTCTTCTGTCATTAATAACAGGGAACTTCTCGCGGGCTTTACTAACGTCATCTTCAAAATCAAAGTAATATACACCTTCCGAATCTCCACAGGATAAAAGCTCTTCGCCCTTAGGATTATACACGCAGGACTGACCGTTGTAGCTTACCTTACCCTGCTGCCCCACACAATTAAGTCCTATCACATAATACTGATTCTCAATTGCGCGCGCACGTAAAAGTGCCTTGAACTGCTCGACACGTCTGTCCGCCCAGTTAGCCGGAACTATCATAAGATGCGTATCATCCGCAAGCTTCCAGAATCCACCCGGAAAACGAAGATCGAAGCAAATCTGTACGGATACCGGAACCCCATCTATCACGCAGCTTTTAACCATATCTCCGCCTTTAAATACAGTACTTTCTCCTCCATAAGAGAAAGGATGCCTCTTCGCGTAGGTAAGTATTATCTCACCCTCCGGATCAACAATCTCATAGAGATTAAGACTTAGCATATCATCGCACTTCTCCACGCGGCCGAATCCGATATTGATACCGTGCTTTCGGGCGAGTCCTTTCATCCTGCCTTCCGTAACGCAATCATTATCCTTTGTCACATCGGTATTCATGGAGAATCCCGTAAAACTCATCTCCGGAAAAAGCGCTAACACGGCTCCGTTATCGGCTGCTTCGCAGATAAGCTCTTCCGCTCTTTTTAAATTATGTTCTTTATCCTCAAATACTATATCAGTCTGGCATAATGCTATCTTCATATATCATCCCTTTAAAAATGCCCTCATGGCATTAACTTTCCTTGCTTCATCAAAAATGGTAGTCTGTTCGTTCTTCATATACTGCTCAAGGAGCATAACCTCGGCATCCGTAAATCCCTCCTGCTTCGTAATCTTACAATCGGGAACTTTGCCTTCCGCAAATCTCTTCTCATCCTCGAACTTGACGAAGACATACTTATCGCCGTCTCCGGTCCTGAAAATCTCCGAAACGGTCATTTTCATCTCGTCTGCCATATATATGCACCTCCGCTTTCGACTCTGCCGAATCAAAATATGAATCTACCTATGTCAACATCTATGCCATTCTTCCACAGCACTGCTTATACTTCTTACCGCTGCCGCAAGGACAAGGATCGTTAGGATATATCTTGGCTGCTTCACGCTTCTTAGGAGCACGCACGCCCGTATCGTCCTTATTTGTTCCCGTAACCTTGGCAACCTGCTCACGCTCGACATTCTGCTCAACCTTGATATGAAGAAGAAGCTTAACTATCTCTTCCTGGATGGCAGCTGTCATCTCATCGAACATGTCAAATCCGGTATTTCTGTATTCAACAAGCGGATCCTTCTGACCATATGCCTGCATGGAGATACCCTGACGTAAGATTTCCATGTTGTCGATGTGGTCCATCCACTTCATGTCAATGACCTTAAGAAGGAATACACGCTCAACCTCACGAATCTCTTCCTCAGACGGAAACTCCTTCTCCTTGGCCTCATATAACTTAACCATTCTCTCCTTCATCTCTTCGATGAATTCGGAAGCCTTCTTACCCTTAACGTCGTTGATCGTAATAGGCTTAATCGGGAATATGTTAAGTAAAAGCTCATTCAATTCATTTAAATTCCAGCTGTCATAGTTGGCATCCTGACGAACCACCATGCCGATTTTGTTCTCAACTACGGTCTCAATCATCTGGAGTATGGAATCACGCATCGATTCTCCGTCAAGAACCCTTCTTCTCTCACCGTAGATTATCTCTCGCTGATCATTCATTACCTGATCGTATTCAAGAAGATTCTTTCTTATACCGAAGTTATTGTTCTCTATCTTCTGCTGCGCTTTCAGAATCGCAGAGGACAAAAGTCCATGGGTAATAGGTGTATTCTCAGGAACACCGATTGCGTTGAACATCGCCATGGTTCTCTCCGAACCAAACAATCTCATAAGATCGTCTTCAAGCGAAATAAAGAATATAGATTCACCCGGATCTCCCTGACGTCCGGAACGTCCTCTTAACTGATTATCGATACGACGTGATTCGTGTCTCTCAGTACCTATGATCTTAAGACCGCCTGCTGCCCTTGACTCGTCGTCAAGCTTAATATCTGTACCACGGCCTGCCATGTTGGTCGCGATCGTTACCGCACCATGAACACCCGCATCTGCTACTATCTGTGCTTCAAGCTCATGGAACTTGGCATTTAAGACATTATGCTGAATTCCGCGCCTCTTTAATAATGCACTTAATTCTTCCGAAGCTTCGATTGTTATGGTACCGACCAAGACCGGCTGACCCTTCTCATGAGAACGGACAATCTCCTCAACTATTTCGTGAAGCTTCTCTTTATGCGTCTTATATACAAGGTCGTCATGATCGACTCTTATCATCGGCTCGTTGGTCGGAATCTCGATAACGTCCATTCCATAGATCTCTCTGAATTCCTTCTCTTCGGTAAGAGCCGTACCAGTCATACCGGCCTTCTTCTCATACTTGTTAAAGAAGTTCTGGAATGTGATAGTTGCAAGAGTCTTACTCTCTCTCTTGATCTTAACGTGTTCCTTGGCTTCAATCGCCTGATGAAGTCCGTCGGAATATCTACGTCCCGGCATAATACGTCCGGTGAATTCATCAACGATTAAAACCTCATTATCCTTAACTACATAGTCCTGATCCCTGAACATAAGGTTATGTGCACGAAGGGCAAGGATCATGTTATGCTGAATCTCTGTATTCTCGATATCAGCAAGATTGTCTATCTTGAAGAACTGCTCGACCTTCTTAACACCTTCTGCTGTAAGGTTAACCTGCTTGTCCTTCTCATTAACGATAAAGTCACCCGTCTCGTTCTGAACCACACCCATTAAAGCATCAAGCTTGGTGTAATCTGCCATATCCTCACCACGCTTCATCTGACGCGCCAGGATATCGCATGCATCATATAACTTCGTGGACTTACCGCTCTGACCTGATATGATAAGCGGAGTTCTCGCTTCATCGATAAGAACGGAGTCGACCTCATCGATTATCGCAAAGTGAAGCTTACGCTGTACGAGCTCCTTCTTGTAGATAACCATGTTATCTCTTAAATAATCAAATCCGAGCTCGTTATTGGTTACGTATGTAATATCGCAATTATATGCTGCTCTTCTTTCTTCATTATCCATCGAGTTAAGGATCTTACCTACGGTAAGCCCCATAAACTCATGAATCTGACCCATCTCATCGGCACCGACGGTAACAAGGTAATCGTTAACGGTTACTACATGCACGCCTTCACCTGTTAATGCATTAAGATAAGACGGCAAAGTTGCTACCAAAGTCTTACCTTCACCGGTCTTCATCTCCGCAAGTCGTCCCTGGTGAAGAACGATACCGCCGATAAGCTGTACTCTGAAAGGTTCCTTGCCAAGTACACGTCTTGCAGCTTCTCTTACTGCCGCAAAGGCAGGCACCAGAATGTCATCAAGCGTCTCACCGTTTTTGAGACGTTCCTTAAATTCCGGAGTCTTGGCCTTAAGCTGCTCATCCGTCAAAGCCATCATCTCCGGACGTAAAGCCTCGATTGCATCCACAAGCGGGGCTATTCTCTTCAATTCACGTTCGGAATGCGTACCGAACATCTTGTCA
>JAILJL010000127.1 GCA_024694785.1 Lachnospiraceae bacterium | reverse complement strand
CGTCCGCCACTAAGTCATAAACTCGTCACCCCGAAGGGATCGTAAGTAAATGCTTCGTTCGACTTGCATGTGTTAAGCACGCCGCCAGCGTTCATCCTGAGCCAGGATCGAACTCTCTAAATAAAGTTTAATCCTAGCAATTACTTGCTAGCACTATGTACCATGACAAATTTGCCATGTCATAATCTTTCCAGATTATACTGTTTGAATTTCTTTTCGCACACGAGTTTCTACTCGTGAAATCTCTTAGAATTTTCAAGGTTATTTCATTGTTCAGTTATCAATGTGCCCGCTGTCCCTCATCGCGACAGCTTATATAGGATACCACCTTTGGAGCGACTAGTCAAGCACTTTTTTCATTAAATTTCGGTTTTTGCAAAGAAAAAAGAGCGATGCATACTCGCATCGCTCTTAAGTGTTCTAACTATTAATTAGTTATGAATTGCACCTGCCGGGCAGCCTGCTGCGCAAGCACCACACTCAGCGCACTTTGACTCGTCGATCTGATACTGTGTATCACCTGCAGAAATAGCGCCTACAGGACAAGTACCTTCGCAAGCACCACACATAAGACAAGCGTCTGTAATTACATATGCCATTTCAATATCCTCCTTTATAAAGAACGTTAGGCTTTAGGCCTATCGCCATTGTAATACATAACTATCAAATAATCAAGCATTTAATTCTCTCTGGCCAAATCAGCAAAACGCTGGTTCTCACCAATCCATGCAAGCTTAATGGTTCCTACAGGGCCGTTACGTTGCTTGGCTATAATAAGCTCTGCGACACCTTTTTCTTCCGTGTCCTTATGATAATACTCGTCACGATACAGGAACATTACAAGATCGGCATCCTGCTCGATAGCTCCCGATTCACGCAGATCGGAAAGCATCGGTCTATGGTCAGGTCTTTGCTCAACGGCTCGGCTTAACTGTGAAAGCGCAACTACCGGCACATCAAGCTCTCTTGCTACGGCCTTTAAGGATCTTGATATCTCTGAGATCTCGTTCTGTCTGCTCTCTGCCTTGCCGGAACCTGTCATTAACTGCAAATAGTCGATAAATATAATCGATAAGCCGTACTCTAATTTGTACTTACGGCACTTTGACCTTAATTCTGCGACCGTAATCGCCGGTGTATCATCTATTATAAGGTTGGAACCGCCTATAATTCCTGCTCCTTCTACGAGTCTTGTCCACTCCTCCGGCTTAAGATTACCGTTTCTTAATAACTGCGCATCGACTCTTGATTCTTGAGAAAGGAGACGATTAACCATCGACTCCTTCGACATTTCGAGGGAGAATATAGCAACGGTCTTATTCTCCTTAATTGCCATATGGTGCGCGAGGTTAAGCGCAAATGCCGACTTACCCATAGAAGGTCTCGCCGCAATAAGAATAAGATCCGACCTCTGAAATCCTGCTGTCCAATAATTAAGATCCGCAAATCCGGTTGATATGCCGGTTACCGTTCCCTCACTTTTGGACGCAGCTTCTATCATCTTCAGTGAATTCATGACAACCTTCTTAATCGGCACGAATTCTCCGCTCGCACGATTCTGCAAGAGATTAAATACGCTCTTCTCGGTCTCCGCTAGGATAGTATCGAGGCGCTCTTCGCCTTGATAACATTCGTTGGCTATATTCTCCGTAACCTTAATAAGCTTACGCTCAACTGCATTTTCCGCCACTATTTCCGCGTAGTATCTTACATTTGCGGATGTCGGAACCGCGTATGCGGTCTGCATTATATATTCGGTATTGGTGATGTGCTCCGGCGCACCCATTGATTTGAGCTTTGCAACTGTCGTTACCGCATCTACCGGCTGTCCCTCATTATACAGGTCAACCATTGCCTCAAACATCATCTTATACTGCTGAAGATAGAAATCTTCCGGCTTAACAACATCGAGCGCTATTACTATTGCCTGCTGATCTATAAGCATCGAACCAATAACAGACTGTTCCGCTTCCGGGGAATGCGGCATTACTCTTTTAATTGGTCTATCATCCATCCTGCACTTCTCCTGTCCAAATTAATTACCTATTCTTCAACCACTTTTACTCTTAAAACAGCATTTACCTGCGGATGAAGTTTCAAGGTAACTTCCGTAACTCCAAGCGTTCTTATAGGCTCATCGAGAATCATTTTCTTCTTGTCTATCTCAAGATCAAGCTGCTTTTTCGCTGCTTCTGCGATTTCCTTTGTGGATACGGATCCAAAAGTTCTTCCACCTTCGCCTGCCTTAATCTTACAGGTAACGGACAAATCTCCGATCTTTGCGGCAAGTGCTTTGGCCGCCTCGAGATTCTCCTCCGCTATCTTTTCTTTATTCTTATTCTGAAGCTTAAGATCGTTAAGATTCTTATTGTTAGCTTCTACTGCCTGCTTCTTGACTACAAGATTCCTTGCGTATCCCTCTTTTACCTCGACAATCTCACCCTTCTTACCGAGGGTCTTGACGTCTTCCAACAAGATCAATTTCATTCTTGTAACTCTCCTTCTTCTATCATTTCATCGATAGTTTCTTTAACTTTCTCCATTGCTTCCGCCAACGTAACACCTGCCATCTGTGCTCCGGCGACATTCATGTGTCCGCCGCCTCCGAGCTTTTCTGTAATAAGCTGAACGTTAACTTCATCTATTGAACGCGCACTTATGTGTATTCTGTCCTGATACTCCGTAAATACAAACGAAGCCTTGATACCAACTATGTCAAGCAACTCGTTGGCTGCCTGCGCACCTGCTATGGTCGGTGACTGCAATCCTTCCGGAGGACATACGGACATTGCATAAGCGCCCCTATATACTTCTGCATTTCTAACTGCTTCCGCTCTTGCCTTGTATTCATTCATTTCATTACGAAGAAGCTTACGCACACGAACAACATCCGCACCATTTCTTCTAAGATATGCTGCTGCCTCAAAAGTTCTGACACCGGTCTTCGTCATGAAACTGTTGGTATCGATTAATATACCTGCATACAATGCATCCGCTTCCACATTATCCAATTTGGTATCATCCGAGAAATACTGCAGTAATTCGGAAATCATTTCGCATGTGGATGACGCATACGGCTCTATATATGAGAGAACCGCATTATTGATTACTTCTTCGCTCTGTCTATGGTGATCGAATACTATTATTGTCTTCGCACCGTTAAGTAACATCGGGCATTCCGTATAGGACGGCTTATTCGTATCAACTACACAGATTGCGGTATTCCTTGCGTCGCATAATTCTATCGCTCTTTCACTTGTAACAAAAAGCCCCGGACCGTAATCTTCCGAATTCTCAAAGCTTTCCTTAACAGGAAGTAACGAAGAACTTACTTCATTAATTACTATATAGGATTTCTTTCCGAGCACTTTGGCAGCATGCTGAATACCTATTGCTGCTCCGAAGGCATCAATATCGGTAAGCTTATGTCCCATAATGATTACCTGATCTTTGCTCTCCAGGATCTCTCTTAACGCATGGGCTTTGACTCTTGCCTTAACTCGCGTAACTTTCTCTACCTGCTCTGTCTTACCGCCGTAGTAAGATATCTTATCGGATGACTTGACGACAGCCTGATCTCCGCCTCTGCCAAGCGCAAGGTCTATTGCAGCTCTCGTGTACTCATAATTCTGTATATATGACTTGCTGCTGTTACCTACACCGATACTTAAAGTAACTGCCATTTCGTTACCTATCTTAATCGTCTTAACGTCTTCTATTAAAGAAAAGCGATTCTCTTCGATGGAATTCAGATACTTCTTCCTGAATACGATAAAGTACTTATCCTTCTCTATCTTCTTAACGATTCCGTCGATATTGGAGAAATACTGGTTGACTTTCCTGTCTACAAGCGCAATAAGAAGCGATCTTTTTACTTCCTCAATACTTGCAAGCGCTTCTTCATAGTTATCTATATATACAAGCGCCGTAACGAGCTTCTGCT
>JAILJL010000098.1 GCA_024694785.1 Lachnospiraceae bacterium | reverse complement strand
TGATTCTCCACAACAACCTTTGCACCCGAAGCGGTATTATCGAATAGATATGACAATCTCTCTATATATCCGTCATAACTACGGTCGCCGAATATAAAAGTTCGCACATATTCTTCCATAAGCCCTTGCGCAAAAGTTCTGATATGATTGATCTCTGCTTCTTTAAAGCCGTTAACGGATGCGGCTGCAGCCACATTGCCTTCAACCATTCCCGAGAAAATATGATATATAAACGAATAGTCCTTGATACGCTTGTTAAGCTCTTTTTTTAACGAATCATAATCACTTATATATCTCTTAGCGGATATCTCATGATCTTTGACATCATGAGTTGCCTCTTGGCGCTTCTCATACTCATTGATAGCTCGATATACCGGATCCAGCAAATCCTCAGGAAAATTAATCGGTTTTAATATGAGTTCATAAAACATCACACGATTGTACATTTTAAGAACGGCATCAGGTTCCGCAACTTCAGTCATAAGCATCAAGACCGTCTTCGGTGATGATAACTCAAGCATTGTAAAAAGCTCTTCCGCCGACATAATGCCAATATCAAACTCCGATATCAACACGGAAACATCTTTTTCTTCGATTATCGATACTGCTTCTTCAGGATAAACCGTGCCGATAACTTCAACATTATCAGGTAATTCCGAAAGAATACCCAGACACTTATCAAGATGTGCTTTTTCCGGTTCGAGCAAAAGAATGGTCATCGCATCCTCCTTATGACTTTAAACATCACAACATACCAATCTAATTATACCTTATTTGACAGATAAAAAAAAGAAAAATCTCCGAGTAAACATTACCCGGAGATTCCTCTAATTGTCTTAATCATTAAAGAAGAATATATGATTAGTTGTCTTCCTCGACATCTTTCTTTCTTAATTCCACTTCTCTTTCCTGGACATCCGAAGGTGCCTGCTCATAGCGGGCAAACTCATAGGAATACTCTCCGGCACCACCTGTTATGGATCTTAATGCTGTTGAGTATCCATAAAGCTCTACCTGAGGAATATCCGCATTAATTTCCTGCTTGCCGCCTGCTATAGGGTTCATACCAAGAACACGTCCGCGTTTCTTGTTAAGGTCACCCATGATATCGCCCGTGAACTTATCAGGTGCAACAACCTTTAATGAAACAATAGGCTCAAGTAATATCGGTGTTGCTTCCATGAATCCCTTCTTGAATGCCTGTGCTGCAGCTGTCTTGAATGCCATTTCGGATGAATCTACAGGATGGTATGAACCATCATACAAAACAGCCTTAACACCGACTACAGGATATCCTGCAAGAGGACCTGCCTCGGTACACTCTGCAACACCCTTTTCAACAGCCGGGAAGAAGTTCTTCGGAACGGCACCGCCAACAACTATCTGATCGAAGATATAAGCTTTATCCATCTCACCCGATGGCTCAAATGTCATCTTAACATGACCGTACTGTCCGTGTCCGCCGGACTGTTTCTTATACTTATATTCAACGTCTGATTTCTTTCTGATAGTCTCTTTAAATGCTACCTTTGGCTTATCAAGTTCAACTTCAACCTTATAACGCTCTTTTAATTTGCTTAATACTACATCAATCTGCTGATCGCCGATACCATAGATCAATGTCTGGCGGTTAGCTGCATCGTTCTCAACCTTAATTGTAGGATCCTCATTGACAATCTTGGCAAGAGCCTGGGCAATCTTATCATCATCACCCTTATTAACCGCTCTGTATGCCATGCATGTATAAGGAATTGAAAATGCTGTCTTACCATATACTATCGGAGATGCTTTAACTGACAATGTATCGCCTGTTGCAGCTTTACTAAGCTTGGCCAATGCTCCGATATCGCCTGCGTGAAGCTCAGGAACTTCGGTTGGCTTATTTCCCTTTAATACATAAAGCTTGCCGATCTTCTCCTCGGTATCCTTATCATAATCAAAAAGGAGGTCATCTGTCTTAAGAACACCGGAGCCAACCTTGATAAGAGAATACTTACCGATGAAAGGATCGACGATTGTCTTAAATACATAAGCTGACTTAGCCTTGGAGAAATCGTAATTAGCCTCAAATACTTCATTGGTCTTCATATTGATACCTGCAAGCTGTCTGCTTTCCGGGCTGGGAAGATACTTAACTATATCAGCCATAAGAGTGTACATACCTCTTGCAAGAGTATTTGAGCCCATAAGTACCGGTACCACGGAACAATCACTTACGCCCATACGCATTGCAGAACGAATCTCGTCTTCCGAGAACTCCTCGCCCGCAAAATATCTGTCCATAAATTCATCGCTGGTCTCTGCAACCGCCTCAAGAAGTGCATCACGGCATATGCCGAGATTCTCTTTTGAATAATCAGGAATATCAAATCTATCTACAGTGCCCTTATCATTCCATCTTTTAGCAGTCTGCTGAATAACATTAACATATCCGACAAACTCGCTGTTCTCTCTTATAGGAAGATGGAACGGAGCAATCTTCTTTCCGTATAATGCCTGAAGGTCTTCAACTACCTGACGATATGATGCGTTATCATCATCCATATTGGTAACAAAGATTATTCTTGGCAGGTGATACTTCTCGCAAATATCCCATGCCTTCTTTGTTCCGACTTCAATACCATTCTTGCCGGATACAACAATAATTGCCGAATCCGCTGCCGCAACGGCCTCTTCAACTTCACCGACGAAATCGAAATAACCCGGTGTATCCAAAATATTAATCTTAACATCATTAAAGATGATTGGTACTACAGATGTCTGAATCGAGAAAAGACGCTTATTCTCTTCCTTATCATAATCACTTATCGTGTTACCGTCCTGAATTGTTCCCATACGAGTAATATCGCCCGTAAGATAAGCCATAGCCTCTGTAAGGGAGGTCTTGCCGGCCCCGCCATGTCCTAAAATTGCCACGTTTCTAATCTTGTCAGTTGTAAAAACTTTCATTAGCATTTCCTCCTTATAGGATTTCTATTAAAGATAGCTTTATTTTACTAAAAGTTCACATT